>JANMVS010000428.1:0-13035 GCA_031392885.1 Verrucomicrobiota bacterium | reverse complement strand
CGGAGGTAGGCGGGCTCATGCCCGCCGAGGTGAAACACCAACTCCGTCGCCATCGCGGTATGGACGCAGGCGGTGAGCCCGGGCGGAAGTGGCAGGCGAAAATTCATTCGCGGTGGGTTGGGTATCCCGGAGCCCGTCCTGGTGGAATCGGCTTGGGCGGAATGTAGGAGCTTGCTTGCAAGCGATTCGGGACGCCCGATGACGGACGACAGTTTGAATCGCTTGCAAGCAAGCTTCTACAAATGATGGGAAAAATCGCAGGCATCGTGAGTTAGTGTTGTTCTGGTCAGAGGCTTCGGGGCTTGCCCCTGAGGAGATTTACCGCGGTATTTGCCAGAGAATTGCATTGGGCCGGAGCCCGAAGGCGGTGGCGCCGGCCGGCGGCGCAGCGGCGAGCCTCGAGTCGAGCAACACGAGATCGTAGTCCGGGAGATTCGCCGGCGGTGCGACGAAATAGCCGGTGGCGGCCCGGTCGCGCAGATACCACGGCAGTGGCCACGCATGGTCGGGACTGACTACGGCGATCTTTTGTCCCACCGGCATCATCGCCAGCGCGGCGACCAGCCGGGGCAGATCGGAAGACGTGGGCTGATAAAGATACGGGTTGCGTTCGTCATTGGCGTAGCGGCCCAAAGCGGAGCGATCAACCCAGGCGCCTTCGAGCACGAGCACCAGGCCGAGCAGCGCGGGGGCGAAGCGGGCCAGTTTGGCGGGCAGCCACTCCGCCCATTGCATGACGCCAAGACCGGCGAGCAAGACCAAGCCGACGTAAGGGGTGAGCAGGAGCCACGGGGTCTTATAGGGAATAAGACTGTAGAGCAGCAGCAGCGTAATGGTGAAAAGGGCGAGGGTGCGATGGGTGGGATTGGCGCGGGCGGAAAAAGCCCGGCCCGCTCCGGCCAGGGCGGCGAGCAGCAACAGGGGCTCGCCCCAGCGCACGCCGCCTTGGGTGTGCGGCCCCAGCAGCGACAAATAATAATACCACGGCTGATCGTGCGCACCGCCGGCGGCGCGTGCGGCGTAATTGAAATAAGTGCGCAGGCCGTCGATCACGCCGACCCAACGGGTGAAAAAGGCGGAGTAGAAGACCACGTAGATCGCAGTCGCCGCCAGCAAGGCAAGGAGCAGGTGGAACCCGGCTTCCGGACTGATTTTTGTCACGCCGGCGGGAGAAAACCCGTCCGTCGTGTCCGTCCTAGACTTGGCGCCGGCGGCCGGCCGGGTTACACCAAAACCTGCGGCCCCGGTCGGGTGCATCATCCGGACGGCGATCACCGCCACGCCGAGCGCGGCGAAGTGCAGCACGGAGGTTTCCTTCGTCGCCTGCATCAGGCCGGCGAGGGCGCCGACGAGCAGGGCGCCGGCCCGGGTCGGTTGCTCGAGCCAGCGCAGCGTCGCAAAGAACAGCGCCCAGGTGAAAAAACAGAACCACGCTTCCTGCACAAAGTAGGTGTCGTAGATGACGGCCAGCGGGGCGGCGGCGAGCAGCGCGGCGCCGATGAACACTGGGCCGCGAGCGAGCCGGGTCGCCGCCCCCAGCAGGAGGGCGAGGGTCCCGAGGCCCGCGAGCAGCGTGACTGAGCGGAGGCGGGCGGGATTAAGCGCCGCCGGGGACCAGCCGGAAATTTTTGCCACGCCGGCGGCGGCGTAGTAAAGCCACGGACCGTGCTTGTCCGCAGGATCGTAGGTGTAGCCGTCGCCCCGCAGCAGCTGCCAGGTCTGGTAAGCCTGCACGGCTTCGTCGGCGTGCAACGGCCGGCGGCTGATCTGGGAGTAACGGAGAAAGGCCGCGCCGGCGAGGAGGAGGACGGCCGCAAAAAGAAACAGCCGGCGGTTATGGGCGGGCTCGGCCAAAGACTTCGACCTCGATGTAATGATTGAGCTCGTTGGCGGTGTTGCCCGCGCTGTAGAGGCGGACGTAACGGGCGACCGTCTTGTTGGCCGGGATCACGCGCCCGATGTTTTTATCCAGATAGGCCGGCGAGGTCCCGGCACCAAAGCCCGCACTGTTTTTGTCATCGTTATTGAACAGGGTGTGGACGTTTGTCTTGAAGGTGGGATCGTCGGAAACTTGCACGATGACCTCGAGGTAGGCGCGGGCTTGGGCGTGGTAATGCCAGACCGCGATCGCGTAGAGTTCGGCCGCCGCGCCGAGGTCGATCTGCACCCACTGGCGGCCCCGGTCGAGTTCCACGAAGTACCCTTCCTCGGATTCCTTGTCCCCGTCGGTGATCAGCGAGAGGTCGCCGATGACGGGCGCGGGGTCGGAGGAAGTGACGGGTTTGCCCTTGGCCAGGTTGGTGACGCCGGCCGGAACCATAATCAGGGCTGGTTTGGTGTTGGGGGCCTCGAGGTTGGTCAACTTGGCGGGGACCGGCGTGCCGGTGAGCATGGGCGGAGGGAAGAGCACCTTGAGGGGGGACAGGGCCTCTTCCGCCCGAACGGAGAGGGCGGTGAGACACAGCGGAACGAGCAGCAAAAGTTTTTTCATGGACGGATATCAGGCGATAAAGTCGGCGGGTTTGAAGTCATAGGCCGCGCGGGACGCGACGGCCGGGTTGACCTGGAAAATGGCGGCTTCGCTGATGAAAGCGTGGGCGGCATCGCAGGTGAGCGTTGCCGAGCCCCGGATGGCGGCGAAGAAATTCTCGAGGTGCGGCTGATGCAGCGGCTTGTCGAGGACAATGGGCAGCTCGTAGGCCACGAGCGGTGCCGTCTCGCGCACGTCGACTTTCCCGGGCGTGGGCGGCGCGGCGGCGGCGGCGCTTTTCCTGATGTAATTGAGCTCGACCCATTTTTCCCAATCGGGTGCGCGGTCCTCGCGGTAGACCTTGGTCAGGGCGGGATTCTCGGAAATCTTGACCGAGCCTTCGTCGCCCATGAACTGCTCGAAATAACCGCCGCCCGCGCTCGTGGTGGTGAGCACCTGATAGAAGGCGCGAACCTTGCCCTCGGGCGTGGCGTATTCGAAAATCGCCATCACGTTGTCGTACCATTCGCGGCCCGGGTAGTAATCGGCGCCGCCGGAGGCGATGACGCTGGAGGGATTGGACTGGAAAAACCAGTTGAAGATATCGATCTGGTGCGCGCCGAGGTCGGAGATCGGGCCGCCGGAAAGATCGCGGAACCAGCGCCAGTTGCGGAACTGGTGCATGTCCTTGAAGCCATATTTTTTCAGGACATCCGCCGGAATTTCCGCATTCTTGGGCCAGCCCGCATCGGGGGTGACCGCGCGGTTCCATTGCGCGTTGGCGTTGGTGAGCCGACCGGGCAGCCGGGCTTTCTTGATGATGTTATCGAGCGCGTGACGATAACGGGGATTACTGCGGCGCTGATGGCCGATCTGACACAATTTGCCGGACTTGCGCATGGCTTGGACCATCGAGCGGGCCCCTTCCACGGTGTTGGACATCATCTTCTCGCAGTAAACGTGCAGGCCGGCCTGGAGGCAGAGAACGGTATGGGGGGCGTGCCAGAAGTCAGGCGTGGCGATGATGACGGCATCGAGGCCTTTTTCCTTGGCGAGCATGTCCTCGATGTCGGTGTACGCGTTGACCTTGAACCCCGCCTTGCCGAGCTTGTTCTGGCCGTAGGTGCGGCTGAAGGACCAGATGTCGCAGATGGCGCGAAAATTCAGGCCGGGAACACCCAGCATCGAGTCGAGCAAGATGCGACCCTGGACGCCGAGGCCGACAATCGCGACCTGCAAGGCGTCAGCTCCCGGGGTCTGGGCGCGCAGCAGTGCCGGGGCGCCGAGCAGAATGCCGCCGCCGACCAGCAGGCTGGTGCGCATGAACTCACGGCGGTCGACACCGGTGGGGAGGGGAGAGGGGGGCGTGGGTTGCATGGAAGATGATTACCAGCGCTTGGTCAGGGTGAAGCGATTGTGCTGGGCCAGGGCGAGCGCGGCCACGACCAGCAGCACGTGGATGGCAAGCCAGGCCACGCCGCCACTCTCGTTGATCAAGACGAGGCCGAAGGAGAGGCTCACATAGATCAGGCCGTGAATAAAGAGCGAGGTGCGGGTGGCGATACCCAGCAGCAATGTCACGCCAGCCACAATGAGCACATAACCGAGGACGGCGCCGTAAGGCTTGAGCAGCATCCCGGGCAAGAGCGGCTCGGCGGCGAACTTCGAGGCCAGTGCCGCCGGCAGGCCCTGGTAATATTTCACGGCGTACACCTTGTGCTCGACGGCGACCATGGTGCCGTTGATGTCGGGCTGGCCGAATTCATCGAGCAGCGGTTTTTGCTCGGTGATCTTGCCGGCGAATTTCTCGAGGCCGGTGAAGATGGCGCGCATGCTCAGCCAGAGGCGGAGCAGGAGGAAGGCACCGGAGGAGGCGTAGGCCTCGAGGCCGCTGCCGGTGTCGTGGGAGGGAGGGGAGGAGGACATGGCGGTTTAGACGGGGACGACCCACGCAGGGGCGATTTCAGGTTTGAGCAAAGCGTCGGCTTCGGGGACGTCGAGCGCAGACATTTTGGCGCGATCCCAGACAATCGGCCGGCCGGTGCGCTGGGCCAGGGTGCCGAGCAGGACCGCCTCGGTGAGCGGGGCGCTGTAATCAAAATCGGCGCCGGCCTTGCCGCCTTCGCGGATGGCGCGCAGCCAGTCGTCAAAATGGCTGCCCTTGAGCCGTGGCAGGGTGGCCGGCGGCAGGTGGGCGGAAAATTCCTTTTCCAGTTCGATTGGAAAAATCTGCGGCCGGCTGCTCGCCCGCATGTCGGGCACCAGAATCGTGCCGCGGGAACCGACGAAGGCGATGACGTTGGTTTCCTTCGCGATCAACGCCGCCGGCACGTGCGGCACGGCCGCCGGTTTGTTGAGCACATCGCCCTTGTAGCCGTTGCACCAGTGCAGCTTGACGGCGGGGTGCGCGCCCCGGGCCGGGTATTCGTAGATCGTGTCGGAACAGCGCGGCACGGTCGGACCGCCCCGGTGGGGCGACTCGTCGGTGACGCGGGTGGGGAAGCCGACCCCGAGGGTGGATTCGACCACATCCATCATGTGCACGGCGATGTCGCCGATCGCGCCCGAACCGAAATCCCACCACGAGCGCCAGGCTTGCGGCACGTAGCGGGAGGTGTAGGCGCGCGGGCGGCGGCCGCTGAGCCAGACTTCCCAGGGAAAACCGGCCGGCATGGGCTCCGCCGGAGCATCGGTCTGCAGACCCGACCAGCGCTGCAGGTTGAGCCGGTCGGTCCAAAGGAAAACTTCCGTAATTTCGCCGACCGCCCCCGCGTCGATCCACTCCTTCAGGACCTGCAGGCCCGTGAAGCTGTGGCCCTGAATGCCCATCTGGGTGACGACCTTCGATTTTTTCGCCATGGCGTGGAGCTGGCGGGTCTCCCAGATGGTCGGGGCGAGGGGTTTCTCGATATAGACATGTTTGCCCAGCTGCATGGCCACCATGCCCGTGGGGTAATGGGCATGGTCGGGCGTGCTGATGACCACCGCATCAATGTGCCGGCCCAGCTGGTCGAACATCAACCGGAAATCCTGGAACTGCGGGACGGTCGGGAATTGCTGGTAGGCCTTGGCGGCCCGGTTCGGATCCACGTCGCAAAATGCGACGTAATTATTTTTCGCGTTCAGGCTGAGGGCCGGTTCCTCGCCCTTGCCCCCGACGCCGATGAAGGCGAGGTTGAGCCGATCATTGGCCGCGGGGCCGCCGTCCTGGGCACGGACGATGGCGGGGAACGCCAGCGCCCCAGCCGCTCCCAGGGCCAGGCGGCGCAAGGCTTCGCGGCGGGTGATCGCAGGGGAGGGCACGCGGAGAAGTCAGGGCGGAACGCAACGACGGGCGGCGAGTTACGGCGCCTCAATCAGCAGATTGCGAAACTCGATCGGGGAATTGTGATCCTGCAGTCCGATCCGACCGGTGCGGGCCATGTCCTTGTAAGCCGTCTTGAATTTGTTCGTGGTCCCGTCGGGATTGAGTCCGGCCTCCTTCCAATCATTGAGGTCGACCTTGTTCACCTGCTCGCCGTTGAGCATGACCGTAATGATGTTGTCCTTGGCCGTGATGACGTAGCGATACCATTCGCCGGGCGTGATGGGCACCTGCCGGGCGGGCGCGGCGACATCGAAGACGGCGCCCACCAGATGGACGGGCTTTGCTTCGTCGCCCTGGCGGATCTGGATCTCGATGGAATTTTGCAGCCAGTCGACGATGTCCGTGGTGCGGATAAAGACGCCGCTGTTGGAATTTTCCTGCGTGCGAAACTCCAGGGACACCACGAAGTCGCCGTAGCTCTCCTTGGTCCAGATATCACCGTTGGCCTTGGCGTTGGCCGTGCGGGTCGGGGCGAGCACACCTTCCGCATTGAACGCCCAGGCGCCGGGTTGAAAGTCGGCGTTGCTGAGGTCGTGGGCGAAGAGCGGTTGCGGGACGGGCCAGCGGGCGGAGTCCTTGCCGCGACCGGCGGCAAAGACGGCATGCACATCGGTGCTGAAACCGGCGGGGGCGGCCGGCCGGGTCGTGGGATCACCGAGTTCGGTTGCGGTCGCCGGGCTGACGGACGAACAGGCGCTGACCAGCAGGCAACCGACGGAGAGGAGGCAAAGGGAGAAAATGCGTTTCATGGGAGGAATCGTGCAAGGCTGGGATTAATAGACGCGGTAGGGTTTGCGCACGAAACGATCGGCTGCGGGCAGATTGCTGCACGTCATGCGCGCGGCGTCCCACTGGATGGGCTGGCCACTGCGGATCGCCACGTTGCCCAGGAGACAGAACTCGGTCAGGTCGACCGCGTGATCGACGAAGTTGGAACCGGGGGCCGGGCCTTCGCCTTTGCAGGCGGCGATCCACTCGAGGTGTGGATTGGACTTGGGCACACGGGGGAGGGTGCGCTTGGGGCGGTCGGTGAAGGCCTTCATGCGCTCTTCCGGGAGCAGGCGCGGCGCGGCGTTGTAATCGTCGGTGTCGATCAACACGCCCTGGTCGCCATAGAAGAGGGAGCCGCCGCCGGGCAGTTTGCCGTCGGGCCCGAGTTCCTTGGGCACCGGCGGCTTGTTGTTGCCGTCATACCACACGACCTTGACGGGCGCGCGTTTGCCCCGTTGCGGAAACTGGTAGGTGACGACGGAGGAATTGGGTCCACTGACCTCGCTGTTCCCTTCGCTGGTCGCACTCACGGTGACATTCCCGCGGAGATCCAGCGTCCAGAAGGCGGCGTCCATGATATGGCATCCCATGTCGCCGAGCGCGCCGCAACCGTAGTTCCAGTAACCGCGCCATTTGAAGGGGACGATTTCGGCACTGAAGTCCTGGACCGGGGCGACACCCTGCCAGAGATTCCAGTCCAGCGTGACGGGAACGGGTTGGGCGGCCGGCACCGGCACGCCCTGGGGCCAGACCGGCCGGTTGGTCCAGAAGTGAACCTCGCGCACCGTGCCGATCACGCCGGCATCGATCCATTCCTTGGTGAGGCGGGTGCCTTCGTTGGCGTGACCCTGGTTGCCCATCTGCGTGACCACGCCGTGCTTCGCGGCGGCAGCTTTCAAGAGGCGCGCCTCCTCGATCGTGTGGGTCAACGGCTTTTGCACGTAGACGTGTTTGCCCATTTCAATCGCCATGAGCGCGACGGCGAAATGCATGTGGTCGGGGGTGGAGACGGTCACCGCATCGATGCGGTCGCCCATCTCCGTCAGCATCTGCCGGTAGTCCCGGTAGCGGGGGACCAGGGGCAGTTCGGAGAAAGCCCGGTGCCCCCGGACAAAATCGACGTCGCAGAGGGCCACGATCTCCTCGCCGATGCAGGCCATGGTGTCGCTGTAGCCCTTGCCGTCGATGCCGACGCAGGCGACGCGCAGCTTGCGGCCGCTCGTCACGAGATTTTTAAAACGGGTCGGGGCGGCGTTGGCCTCGGCCGCGAAACCGCGGGGCAGGAGCCCGGCGGCCAGGGCGGCCAACGAGGCGGTTTTAAGGAAGCGACGACGGGTGACCGGGACCGGAGTGGGGCTATTCATAGTGGGGTAGAATTGAAAACCGAGTCGGACTTAACGCGGAGCCCAAAGAAAAGTCAGTCTCCGATTCGTGGAAGCGTTGCAGTTTTATGACAAATCCATCCATCGCATTTTTGGCGCGGGAAATTTCCGAGTGGAATGGGCTCAGTAGGCGGACTGGAGGGTTTCATTAGCGGTGAATCTGATCTCCCGGAGTTTGTCAGGGACCGTGAGCCGGTCGAACGGCCCTGAGGATCATTATTCTGGTCTTTAACATCCAGCTGACTCCGGTTTCCCTCCCCTGATGAAGTACCTCCCCCTGCTGTGCCTCCTGCTTGCCGCCGCCGCCCGGGGGCAGGATTATCAACCGGCGCCGGAAAATCTGCAGGCCCGCGAGTGGTTTCAGGATGCCAAGTTCGGCCTCTTCATCCACTGGGGCGTCTACAGTGTGCGCGGCGAAGGCGAGTGGGTCATGAACGATAAAAAGATCCCGCTCGCCGAGTACGAGCAGCTCGCCCCGCAGTTCAACCCGGTGGACTTTGATCCCGTCGCGTGGGTGCGGATGGCCAAGGAGGCGGGCATGCACTACCTCACCATCACGAGCAAGCATCATGACGGGTTTGCGCTGTGGCATGCCCGACAAAGCCCCTGGAACATCGTCGACGCCACGCCGTACAAAAAGGACGTGATCAAGCTGCTGGCCGCGGAATGCCAGCGGCAGGGCCTGAAGCTATTCCTCTACCACTCGCATCTCGACTGGCATCACCCGGATTATTTTCCCCGCGGCCGGACCGGCCGCACCGCCGGGCGGCCCGAGCAGGGGGATTTCAACCGGTATCTCGATTATATGGATGCCCAGCTCACCGAACTGCTCACCGGCTACGGCCCGATCGCGGGCATCTGGTTCGACGGCGTGTGGGACCGGCCGGAGGCCGATTGGCGCCTGACCCGGACGTACGAACTGATCCACCGCCTGCAGCCCGCCGCGCTCGTCGGCAACAATCACCACCTCAAGCCGAATCCGGGCGAGGATTTCCAGATGTTCGAAAAGGATTTGCCCGGCAATAACACCACCGGCTTTTCCGGCGACGCGCAAATCGGCCAGTTGCCGCTGGAAACCTGCGAAACCATCAACGGCGCCTGGGGTTACAAGCAGAGCGACCACCGTTACAAAAGCACGCGGGACCTGATTCACTATCTGGTGCGGGCGGCCGGGCATAATGCGAACTTCCTGCTCAACGTCGGCCCGCAGCCCAACGGAAAAATCCAGCCGGAATTCACCTCACGCCTCGCGGAGGTCGGTGGGTGGCTGAAAGCCCATGGGTCCTCCGTCTATGGCACCCGCGGCGGCCCGCTCCCCGTCCGGACGTGGGGTGTCAGCACGCAGACGAAATCGCAGCTTTTTATTCATGTCCTCGATTGGAGCGACGACTTGCTGCCCGTAACCTCGCTCGGGGGGGCAAGAAATCCCCGCTTCCTCGCCACGGGCCAACCCGTGCAAACCACGGTCATCGGCACCAGCACCATCCTCCATCTGCCAACCGCCGCGCGCGATCCCATCGACACGATCATTGTCTGGGACAAGTGAGCCGGCTCGAACCGGCCGGTACCTGCTTTTTTTGGTAGGGCGGGCCCGCTGGGCCCGCCCTACCCAAAGCGGTAGCAATGCAGTTGAACCACAGCTGGACACAAATCCACCCAGATTAATGGGAGAGCCAACCCGCCGAGATCGAACGCTTGAGACTGCTCACCAAACAGTGACGAAGCGTAACGTCGTTGGTCGGGCGGTTTTCATTCTACATCTGTGTCAATCGGTGTTCATCGGTGGTTTCCGAATGAATCGTTACGGCTGAGCCCCGTTGCAGCGAATAACTGGTATGACAAAAGCTGTTGCGTAAATGTTGGGGCGGCGAAAGGAATCTGTCCGCCGCCGGATTTCACCCCCGTCAGGTATTTCCCCCGCACCCGACGGCCGATGGCGCTCAACCCTCTCCGCTTGCTCCCCCCTGATGCACCTGCGACTCTGGCTCTCGTTTCTCCTGCTCATGTCCGTGGCCCAGGCCGCTTCCAGTCTGACCCCCGGCGAACTCCGCTGCGAATATCGCACCGACCCGATCGGCCTGGGCGAGTGCCAGCCGCGACTCGCGTGGAAACTCACGGCCGTCGATGCGGCGGCGCGCGGGCTGAGCCAATCCGCCTGGCAGGTACTGGTGGCTGCCAGCCCCGAAGCGCTCGCGCAGGATCGCGGGGAATGCTGGGACTCGGGCCGGGTTGCGAACGCGGCGACCAACAACATTGTCTACGCCGGCCGCCCGCTCGTTTCCCGCGCGGCGTGCTGGTGGAAAGTCCGGGTCTGGGATCAGGCGGGCGTGCCCTCCGCCTGGAGCGTCCCGGCGCGCTGGACGCTGGGCTTGCTCGATGCGACGCAATGGACGGCGGAATGGATCGGGCTCGACGCCGCGCCGCCGACCGCCGGCGGGGCGCTCACCGAGGAGCGCCGGCTCCGCCTGGGCACGCTGCACTGGATGCGCGCCGCCCTTACCGCTTCCAAGGAAGGCCCGCTGCCGGAGGTGCGGGTGCGGCGCGCCTTCACCCTGCCCGCCGGGCGCACCGTGACGCGCGCCACGCTCGCCCTCACGCCGGACATGCGCTGCGCCATCACGATGAATGGTCGCGCCATCGCCGAGGTGACGCGTTGGGATCAGGCCGTGCCGCTTGATCTGACCGCGGCCCTGGTCGCGGGCGAAAACGTGGTCGGGCTGCGCGTCACCCAGGACGACGGCTACCCGCCCGCTCTGCTGGGCGAACTTGAGGTGATTTTCGCCGAGGGCGAGCCGCTGCGCCTGCCGATTGATCTTTCGTGGTTGCATGCGACCGGCAGCGCGCCGGTGGGTTGGGACCAAGTTGGATTTGACGCCGCGGCGTGGCAGCCGCTCGTGGAGCTGGCCGATAAAAAGAACCCCAAAAAAGTGGTCAGTCCCTGGGGCACGCCGCAGAACGCCACCCACTGGCTGGCGCCCGCCCCGTTTTTGCGCCGGTCATTTTCCGTCACCCAGCCGGTGCGGCGCGCGACGATCTATGCCACGGCGCTGGGCATTTATGAACTGCAGCTCAACGGCGCGCGTGTCAGTCGCGATTTGCTGACGCCCGGCTGGACGGAGTATACGCGCCGCCTGTCGCACCAGACCTACGACGTGACCGCGCAATTGCACCCGGGCGCCAATGCGCTGGGCGCACTCCTCGGCGACGGCTGGTTCGCGAGTGTCGCTGCGTACACGGGACTGCGGCATTATTATGGCGGCGCTCCCCGCCTGCGCGCCCAGCTGGAAATCGAGTATGCCGACGGCACGACCGCCACCGTTGCGACCGACGGCGCCTGGCGCGGCGCCCACGGGGCGCAACGCTATGCGGATATCTATATGGGCAGTGCATGGGACGCGCGCCTCGCCCAGCCGGCCTGGGCGCGGGCGGAGTTTGACGACCGGACCTGGTCGCCGGTCGCGACGGGGCTGGCCCCGGGTTCGCCCGACAAGTTCGTGCTCGAGCCGGCGACCCTCGAGCCGGTCCGCCCGCAGGAGGAACTGCCCGCCCGCGCCGTCACGTCACCGCGGCCGGGGTCGTACGTGTTTGATCTCGGCCAGAACATGGTCGGCTGGGCGCGGCTGAAAATCCGCGGCGCCGCGGGCCAGCGACTCGTTGTGCGCCACGGCGAAATGCTGAATCCCAACGGCACGCTGTATACGTCCAATCTCCGCGGCGCGACGGCCACCGATGTGTTCTGGCTGCGCGGCGGCGGGGAGGAAACGCTCGAGCCGTGGGGTACGGTGCATGGTTTTCGCTACGTGGAGATCAACGGACTGGCCGAGGCCCCGGGCGTGGCCGCCGTCACGGGCATCGTCGTGCACAACCCCCTGGACCGCGCGGGCGAATTCAGCTGCTCCGATCCGCGGGTGAACCAGCTTTTTCACAACATCATCTGGGGGCAGAAGGGCAACTACCTCGAGACCGCCACCGATTGCCCGCAGCGCGACGAGCGGCTCGGCTGGACGGGCGACACGCAGTTTTTCATGCGCACGGCGCTGTACAACTATGAGGCCGCGGCGTTCGTGGAGCGCTGGCTGACGACGCTCATCACCGATTCGCAGGGAGCGGACGGGACGTTTCCCGACACCGCGCCGGCGATCGGCATGAAGCCGCATGGGGTGACGGCGTGGGGGGACGCGGCACTGTTCTGCACCTACCAGCTCTGGAAAGTTTACGGCGACACGCGCATCGTGGAACGGCACTTTGACCAGCTGGCGCGTTACATCGCCTGGCTGCAGGCCCGGGCGGTCAACGGCATCGTCAGCGTGGGCGGCTACGGCGACTGGGTTAACATCGGCGGCGGCGCGAAGAAGGAAGTGATGGACACCGCTTATTACGCGCACCTCTGCGGGCTGATGGCCGAGATGGCCGCCGCCATCGGGCGCGACGCCGACGCGGCCCGCCTGGCCGCCCTGCAGCAGGAAGTCATCGCCGCGTGGCGCCGGGATTTTCTGCAAGCGGACGGCGGCATTTTGGAGAGCAGCCAGACGGGTTTCGCGCTGGCGTTTACCATGGGCTTGCTGCCGGAAGCAATGAAGGCGAAGGCGGCGGATAAATTTGTCGCCGAGATCGCGGCCAAGAACTGGCACCTCGCGACCGGCTTCATCGGCACGCCGCGGCTGTTGCCGGGGCTGCAGGCCGCCGGCCGCAACGACATCGCCTACCGGCTGCTGCTCCAGGACACCTATCCCTCGTGGCTGTACCAGGTGAAGCTCGGCGCGACGACCATGTGGGAGCGCTGGGACGGCTGGACGCCGGAGCAGGGTTTCCAGGGCATCGGGATGAATTCCTTTAACCATTACGCGTTCGGGGCGGTCGGCGAATATCTCTACCGGTTTGTCGGCGGCATCGACACCGACGGCCCGGGGTTCCGTCGCCTGAGCATCGCGCCGCAGCCCGGCGCCGGGTTGACGCAGGCCCGCACCAGCTATGACTCGCCCACGGGCAAAATCAGCAGTGCGTGGCAGATCGCGGACGGGATTTTCTCGTTGGACGTCACGGTG
>JANMVS010000242.1:0-2258 GCA_031392885.1 Verrucomicrobiota bacterium | reverse complement strand
CGATGGATTTTCTTTGTGCGAGATCTGCGCGTTGCTGAAATTCTTTTTTGCGAACTATGCGTGCTGCTTCGTCAGGATTGGCGTAGGGGTTTTCAAAAATGCCGAGTGCCAAATGCACGCGCAAAATTCGCCGTGCTGATTCATCAATGCGCGCTTCGGTCAGCATGCCGCCGAACTTGCGGTCCCCGAGAAAAAGATCGTTGGGCCACTTGAGGCCGGGCGTGATTTTGCAGAAGTTCGCGACGAGTTCGCAGAGGTTGAGACCCATCCAGAGGGTGAAGCCCTGCAGCTGGGCCGGCTCGAGCTGGGGCCGGAAGACGAAGGTGCAATACAGGTTGCCGGCGGCGGGACTGTGCCAGACCCGGCCCCGGCGGCCGCGGCCCTGCGTCTGCGCGCGGGCGAGAATGACCATTGGCACGGGGCCGCCGGCGACGAGCTGGCGCTCGGCTTCGCTGTTGGTGCTGTCCACCGTGTCGAGGCAGATAATGTGCGGCGACCCTTTCGACGGGCTCAGGGCAGGCCGCGGGCGGCCGCTGAGGTGGGCCTGCACGAGGGCCAGGTGGAGCTGGTCCGGCGTCTGGCGCAGCCGATAGCCGCGGCTTTGGACGGCCTTGAAGCTGAAGCCCTGCCGGGTGAATTTTTGCAACTGCATCCAGACCGCCACGCGGGAGATCCCAAGCAGTTTGGCGAGCCGCGCACCGGAAACCAAACCGGTGTCGGCGGCCAGGAACTCGCGCAAAATAGTGACTTCGGTTTGGGACATGGAAAATATTTTGTCGCGGCCACCGGCCGGACCGCGACCAAAGCAGAGAACGATGCGCGCGCAAATGTCATTTGCAGATTTCCTGCATGCCACGGCGACCGGCGTCGTGCCGCCCGAGCTCGGGGCGGCCCTGCAGGCGTTGAGGCAGGATGCCTGCGGGCAATGGGGCGAGGCCCAGGCATTGGCCCAAGCGGCCGGGAGACCGGACTTCTGCGTTTTCTAGGCTTACCCCGACACACCCCGGCGCTGTGCGCCACCCCTCTCGAGAGGGGACTCATACCATCTGCCAATTAATTTGGGACCAGAGCGCGAGTGTCTTGGGGTAGGGCGGAGCGGCTCGCACCGCCGCGGCTTCGCACTCGTCGCCGGCCCGGTACGCCCTACCAGCTCTCCGCGCCACAGTCTCAAAGCAGCCCGTAATTGGTATCAGACAGTCGCGGGCGAAAATCCCCTCTGGACAGGGGTGCCCGAAGGGCGGGGGGTGGCCCGGTGGGTTGGCCCCACTCAGGGTTTGTTGACCGCGTCGCGCAGGGCCTTGGCCTGCGCGGGGTCCACGGCCTCGGAAATCTTGGCGAGATGGAGGACGTCATCAACCATTTGGACATTCTTTTCGCGTTCGTATTCTTCCCGGGCGCGGTCAGCGGCCGAGGCCCCAAAGAGTGGCAGCGTGTAGCGGTTCAAGAAGGTCCGGTCGAAGGTGCTGAGTTTTTCATTCGCGAGCTTTTCGTTGAAGGCCTTGGAGGTCAGCACCACCTCCGGGGTGAGGCGCGGCCGTTTTTTTTGCTGCACCTTCATCTTGGGTAACTCGAGTACATCGGGATTCGGCGCGTTGGCGGGTTTGACCTCCGTCACCGCTGGCGGCGGGGCATACGCGGGCAACGCGGCCGTGACCGGCGGGGTGATCTGCGGTGAAAGGCTGGTGGCTTCAGTTGCAGTCGGGGCCACGACCGGTGATTGGGCCCGCAACAGGATGGAGCCGGCGGCGAGGAGTAGAAGCAGGGTTGGTCCGGCAGTTTTCATGGTGGTGGCTGTAACGGTAAGAACAGGGGATGGCCGGAATGTTTCCAGAATATTCTGTGTCGGCGCGGGAACACAAATCTGTAGCGCACAGCAGGACTGGCGAATTACCGGCCGTCGCCCCGGGGCCTTATTTGAAATCCATCGCCCGGCGGATTTTCGCGGCGGCGGGCGGATCCGACAAACTGATCACCCGGGCCAGGTTGTGCAGTCGATCCAACTCGGCCGTGATCTTGCCCTGCTCGTAATAGTGATGCGCCCGGGCGGAGGGCGGGGCGGAGAACAAGGGGATGTACCAACTGTTCAGCACCCACTCGAGCGGGCTCATGGAGCCATGGTAGGCGGCCATGGCTTTTTGCCGGATGGTGCGGTCGGTCAGCCAGACGTCGGGATCGTTGCCGGGCAGGCGCGGTTCCTTGACCACCATTTTGGGCAGGACGAGCACAGCGGGATCATTCGGCGTCGCCGCCGCCGCGGG
>JANMVS010000181.1:0-2473 GCA_031392885.1 Verrucomicrobiota bacterium | reverse complement strand
GGGCCGGGGCTGCTGCTGATGGGTTATGGCGATCACAACCGCGCGGCGGCGGAGACGGCACTGCGTTTCATCACCGAGGGCAAGCTGCGGCTGGCGCCGCTCATCACGCATACACTGCCGTTCACGCGTTACGCGGAAGGGGTGGAACTGCTGCGGACGAAGCAGGCCATCAAGGTGTTGTTCGATCCGTGGGGGTGAGGACGGGGTAATTGTCCGCGAAATGCGCGAAAGAGCCGCGGCATTGAGAATAAGGAGTGAACGAGCCGCTCCGGCCGGGGGGGAAGAATCGCGGACGGATTCAGTCGAGCCGGGTGAGCACCCGCCCGCAGGTGGCAAATTCCCAATCGTCCGCGTGGGCGTGGAGTTCGTGGAATGGATCCACCCCGGCCCGGGCGCGGGAAATGTAGAAATTACTGTCGGGCAGGACGGCGGCGGCCATAGGGAGCTTGCTTGTTTTCGGCGACGATCAGGCCGTGACTATCGAGGGCGGCGGCGGCGTTCGACTGCTGCCGGCTCAGGCAAACGCGTCCGGCGTGTCCGCCATAGCCTTGGTGACGGAGGAAGGCCGCGTTCCATCTTGAGCCAAAAACAAAAAGGCCGCGGGGTGAGCCGCGGCCGGAGGAGAAAAACGTCGGGCGTAAAGCCCGACCTACAGGACTTAGCTGCTGGCGCTGTTGTCCTCGGGGATGCGCATGCAGTAGAAGCTGCGATACACAAACACGAGCGCCACGGCGAAGAAGAACAGGCCGATGCCCGTCTTCAGGTTCTGGTTGGTCATCGTCACCGCAATCTCGACGGCGAGCAGGCCGAAGAGGGTGGTGAACTTGATGACGGGATTCATCGCGACGGAGGAGGTGTCCTTGAACGGGTCACCCACGGTGTCGCCCACCACGGTGGCGGCGTGCAGGTCCGTGCCCTTCTGGCGGAGTTCGACCTCGACGATCTTCTTGGCGTTGTCCCAGGCGCCGCCGGCGTTGGCCATGAAGATGGCTTGGAAGAGGCCGAAGAAGGCGATGCCGATCAGGTAGCCGATGAAGAAGTAGGCGTTGAAGAAGGGCAGGGCCAGGGCGAAGCAGAACACCACGATGAAGATGTTCCACATGCCTTTCTGCGCGTAGACCGTGCAGATGCGGACGACTTCCTTCGAGTCCTTCTCGGAGGCGGTGGTGGCGTCGAGCTTCATGTGATCCTTGATGTAGACGACCGCACTGTAGGCGCCGGTGACGACGGCCTGCATCGAGGCACCGGTGAACCAGTAGATGACGGAGCCGCCCATGATGAGGCCGAGAATGATCTCGGGCTGCACGATGCTCAGGGCCCCGATGACCTCCTTGAACGGACCGGGGACACCGGAGGCGACCTGGATCTCATACAATTTCTGCAAGAGCATGATGATGCCGAACACCATGGTGGTCGCGCCGACGACCGCGGTGCCGATCAGCACGGGCTTGGCGGTGGCCTTGAAGGTGTTGCCGGCGCCGTCGCCCTTCTCGAGCTGGTATTTGCCGTTCTCGAAGTCGGGCTTGAAGCCGAAGTCCTTCTCGATCTCGGCCGCGATGCCGGGCTTGCGCTCAATCTGCGAGAGCTCGTAGACGGACTGGGCGTTGTCGGTGACCGGACCGTAGCTGTCGACCGCGATGGTGACGGGGCCCATGCCGAGGAAGCCAAAGGCCACAAGGCCGAAGGCGAAGATGGGCGCGGCGAACAGGAACTTCGCCGGCATGAGGGCGAGCAGCGCGGCATTCTGCGAGAAGTAATAGGACGCGGCCATGAGCAGCATGATGACGAGGCCCATCCAGAACGCGGAGAAATTACCGGCGACGAGGCCCGACAGGATGTTGAGCGAGGCGCCGCCGTGCTTGGAGCAGTTGGTGACTTCCTTGACGTGGCGGGAATTTGTGCTGACGAAAACCTTGGTGAATTCCGGAATCAGCGCGCCGGCGACCGTGCCGCAGCTGATGATGACGGAGAGCACCCACCACAACGCCGGGTTCACGCCGGGCTGATGGGCGAGCAGGAACCAGGAGGCGATGAAAGTGATGCCGATGGACACGGCGGAGGTGATCCACACGAGGTGCGTGAGCGGGGCCTCGAAATCAAAATCCTTCAGGCTGCCATATTTGGCCTTGGAGATGACCTGGTTGATGAAGTAGGAGACGAGCGAGGTGACGATCATCAGCGCGCGCATCGTGAAGAGCCAGACGATGAGCATCGCGCAGAGTTCCTGGCTGTCGGCGAGGGCGAGGGCGAGGAAGGCGATGAGCGCCACGCCGGTCACGCCGTAGGTCTCGAAGCCGTCGGCGGTCGGCCCGACGGAGTCACCGGCGTTGTCGCCGGTGCAGTCGGCGATGACGCCGGGGTTCTTCGGGTCGTCCTCGGGGAGCTTGAAGACGATCTTCATGAGGTCGGAGCCGATGTCGGCGATCTTGGTGAAGATGCCGCCGCAGATGCGGAGGACGGAGGCGCCGAGGGA
>JANMVS010000099.1:0-1751 GCA_031392885.1 Verrucomicrobiota bacterium | reverse complement strand
CTCAAGTCCGGGACCAGTCATGTCTATTCCCGCCGTACCATGTATTTCGACGAGGATAGCTGGCAAATCCTCGCTGCCGACCAATACGACGGACGCGGCCAGCTCTGGCGGGTCTCGGAGGCGCATTGCATCAACTACTACGAGGCTCAGGTCTTCTGGAGTACGCTCGAGGTGCACACCGACCTGATCGCCGGCCGTTATCTGGCCATCGGCCTGGATAACGAGGCCAAGATGTACAACTTCGGCCTCACCCGCACACCGCAGGATTACACCCCGTCCACGCTGCGCCAAGAGGGCGTTCGCTGAGTTTCTTGATCGCGAAGGGCGGCCCGCAAACGGCCGCCCTTTTTCTTGCATGTCATTCTGAGCCCAGCGAAGAATACAGCTCCGCAAGCATGCCAAGCGTGCAGAACTTCGTCCGCCGTTACGCCCCCTCCTTCCGCACCTGCTTTCGGGCGGGCCGGAAGCCAGTGTCCTGTTTTTTGGCCCTTGCGGGGCTCGGCACCTCCGCATTTGGCAGCGCGCCGGAAACCTCGGAACCGGCCCCGTTGGCCGCTCGGGCCCTCTTGCTCGATGTGGTTAATACCGGCGACCAGCTGGTCGCGGTCGGAGACCATGGCCATGTCGTCATCTCCCGCGACGACGGCCGGACCTGGACCCAAATTCTCACCCCGACGCGGGCAATGCTGACCGGCGTTTCTTTTCCCGATCCCCAGCACGGCTGGGCCGTCGGCCACGATGGCGTCATCATCGCCACCAATGATGGAGGGCTGACCTGGCAACGGCAGGATGACGGCAAGAACAGCGAGACTGTCTTGCTCGATGTCCTCTTTCGCGATGCAACCCGCGGCATCGCCGTCGGCGCTTACGGCAAGTATTACACCACCACGGATGGCGGAAAAAACTGGCTGGTCAGTCATCCTCTCCCGGAGGAAGTGCACTATAACCGCATCAGTGCGGGAGCCGATGGCTTCCTTTATCTCGCGGGTGAAGGCGGCGTCATCGTGGTTTCCTCCGACTCCGGGCAAAACTGGCGCAAGGTCAATGTTCCCTACGACGGCTCATTCTTCGGCGTGCTGCCCCTCGACCGCGATCGGATCCTTTCGTATGGCCTGCGCGGCCATATCCTGCGTTCCGACGATCACGGGGGCACTTGGACACCGCTGAACAGTGAACTCAAGGTCCTCATCATGGGCGGCACCAAATTCAAAAACGGCACCATTGTCCTGGGCGGCCAGGGCGGCAATTTCTTTGTCAGCCGGGACGCCGGCCGGAGCTTCACGCACTGGAAGCCCGCCGGCTTCGGCACCAGTGTCGCTGACCTGGTCGAGGCCAACGACGGCGCCCTCATTACCGTCGGCGAAGCCGGGGCCAGCCGGCTGAAACTGCCCTAAGCATGCTCCATCGCGTCGAAGAACTGATTTTCAAATACCGGCACCTGACGGTGCTGCTGTTCGCCCTCATCACGGTCGTACTCGGGTTTTTTGCCGCCAAAACCCACGTTGACGCGAGCTTCAACAAGCAGCTCCCCAGCGACCACGAGTACATCCAGAATTTCAAGAAATACCAGGAGCAGTTCGGCGGCGCCAATCGCCTCGTCATCGCGCTGATCGCCAAACAAGGGGATATTTTCACCGAGGAATTCTTCAAGACCCTCAAGGCCGTCACCGACGAGACCTACTACCTGCCCGGCGTGGATCGGGCGCAAGTCACCTCCATCTTCACGCCCAATGTCCGGTACATCGAGGTCG
>JANMVS010000036.1:0-3066 GCA_031392885.1 Verrucomicrobiota bacterium | reverse complement strand
ACGACCGGCTTCGCCGACGGAGAACGGCGGGAAGTTGTAGTGAAGAATGAAGCTCTTCGAGGTGGCACCGCCGGTGAGGCCATCCATGTCCTGGGCTTCCTTTGTCGGTCCGAGGGTGACGATGGCGATGTTCTGGGTGTCGCCGCGCTGGAACATGGCGGAGCCGTGCACGCGGGGGAGAACGCCGACCTGCGAGCTGAGCGGCCGGAGCGCCTTCGCATCGCGGTGGTCGGAGCGGATGCCCTTGGCGAGGACGGTCGCGCGGTAGGCCTTGTATTGGAGGTCTTCGAAGACGACGTTGAGGTCGACATCGGTGAACTTGCCTTCGCCGAGTTCGGCGAGGAGGGCGGCCTTGGCCTCCTCCTTGAGCTTCTTCACGTTGGCGGAGCGGACATTCTTTTCGAAGCCAAAGATGGCGGCGGAAACGCGGTCCGCCGGGACGACGCGCTCAATAATGGCGCGGGCCTCGGGCGTGGCGCCGATGAGCTTGAAGGTGGCCTTCGGCTTGCCGGCGAGGGTGACGAGTTCCTTGATCGCTGTGATGATGGGCTGGATGGCCTGGTGGCCGAACGCGAGTGCCTCAACGAATTTCTCCTCGGAGATCTGGTCGGCGGAACCTTCGATCATCAGCATATCCTTGGCGTTGCCGACGTAGATGAGATCGAGCGCGGACGAATACATCTGCTCGATCGTCGGGTTGGCGACGAACACGTCATCGATCAACGCGACGCGGACGCAGCCGATCGGCCCGTTCCAGGGAATGTCGGAGATGGCGAGGGCGGCGCTGGCGCCGTTGACCATCGCGATGTCGGAGTCGTTGATGAGGTCGGCCGAGAAGAGCTGGCCGATGATCTGCACTTCATTGAGGAAACCCTCGGGGAAGAGCGGGCGGCAGGGGCGGTCGCAGAGTCGGGAGATCAGGATCTCGCGCTCGGTGGGACGGCCTTCGCGCTTGAAGTAGCCGCCGGGGAAACGGCCGGCCGCGGCGTATTTGTCGCGGTAGTCGCAGGTCAGCGGGAAGAAATCCTGGCCGGGGCGCATGGTTTGGGCGGCGCAGGCGGTGACGAAGACGTTGGTCTCGCCGACGTTGACGTTGACGGCGCCGCCCGCGAGCTGGGCGATGGAGCCGGTGGAGAACGTGAGGCCGAGGCCGGGCACGGTAACATTATGTTTCTGATTCATGGTATTTGTTTTGGGTGCACGTTGGCGATGTAGGTCGGGGTTGATCCCCGACTGTCGGGCGTTAAGCCCGACCTACAGACGCGCGCGCTGGTTCGGTTCTGCCTTTTTCGTGGCCACCCTCTGAATCAGTTCCGAGAAATTTCGGATTGCGGTCCCAACACGGCGGGGGCGGCAAACGGAAATGTCCCGGGCGGCTGATTCTTGAGAAGGGAGCTAAAACGAAGGGCGGCCCGTCGGTGGGCCGCCCTTCGTGAAATCGGTTATTTGCGCAGGCTGAGTTTCTGCAGCAGGTCGTTGTACTTGGCCAGGTCCTCGCTCTTGACGTAATCAAGAAGCTTGCGACGACGGCTGGCCATCTGGAGCAGACCGCGGCGGCTATGGAAATCCTTGCGATGCGTGCGCAGATGCTCGGTCAAATGATTGATCCGGGCGGTGAGCAGCGCGATCTGGACGTCGCTGGAGCCGGTGTCTTTCTCGTGGGTTTTGTATTGGGCTATGACTTCTGATTTAACTGGTTGTGACATGGTTTGGGTTGTTGATTACGCGATCGTTCGGAAGCCTTACGGCTTCGTGCCACCCGCTTTTGGAGGGCCGGCGGCACCGTTATCGTCCGGTTGCCCGGACTGACCGTGGTGGGGGCCCGCGACCAGCAGACCCTCACTAACGCAAGGGGGCATTAACTAAACCGAGCCCCCGCCGTGCAAGCGTTATTTTGCAGGAATCAAGTGGGACGGGTTGGCTCAGCCAGCAAAGACAATGTATCCCATGGCGCAGGCCGCTTACTTCGCCAACATCATTCCATCTTGTGGGCTACCTGTCTTGCCGTAACCCTTATCCTATTATGAGACCATTGAGTAATGTCGCGCTATTGTGTGTGGCTGGTCTGCTCAGCCCATGTGTCCGGGCCGATCAAACGGAGGGATCTATCGACGCACTAGCCACAGGTCAAAAATCGCGCGATACCGTCTTGCCGGAAGTGAAAAACATGACGGCGAAGCAATTAAATGCGCTGGATCCGGCCGTAATTTCCAAGTTACCGGCGGGAGATTGCCTGACCGTCGGATTCGCGAAGGACCACGATGCAAAGAGCGCAGCGATGTTAGCAGAGATGGCAGTGAAGAAGCCACTCATGGATCTGTATTACGAAGTAGAGCTTTGGGCAAAAGACGGCTTCAACGCAACTCGCTATAAGGAGTCGGTTAAAGAGTTTCAGGGAAAACTAAAAGAGCTGCAAACCGGCATTCTGACTATGGGGCAGTTCGATAAGGCAGAGAAATATGCAAAAGCCTTAAATCAGGAGGCAATTTATCCAGGCGATGATCTCATGGTAACTGATCTCGACAATACTGTGAGGGTGCAGGGAACCCTCACCATAGTCGGTGAGAAGATTGCGTGGCCAATCAACCTAGTAAAAGGTGAGGCAAGAAAATCCACGATGTCCTACGATGAGGTGTTCACCTATTTGAACGGTAACTCAATTTACTCAGATACGGATAGCTACCAGATAATTCAGTGGGGGGATGAAGAAATAATTGCGGTCAAACAATTCAGTGAAAGAAATCTAAAGATTCTGATAAACCGTAAGACGCAGAGTGTATCGTATATTACAACAGACCGCTCAACTGAGGTAAAACCTGGCGCTCCGTTGGACAAGTTAAGGACCCCGCGTGTATCGGTTCTGACGCGGGGTTTTGATGCAGCACGGGATCACTATCAAAACGAAAAGGCTAAGGCCCGCGAATTTATAGCAGACCGTGCCAAAGCAGCATTTCGGACAGGGAAGTGAGTTACCTAGACGCCGGGGGAGAGTTCGACTCCCGCAAAAACCAAACCGACAGTCCCTCTTCTCGTGCGGCCTCAACAAGCTTTTTATCGTCTGAAATC
>JANMVS010000028.1:0-3320 GCA_031392885.1 Verrucomicrobiota bacterium | reverse complement strand
CGGTAAAAAGCAAACCGGCCAATAACCCCCCCCACATTAAGCGCCACCAGCTTTATCCCAAAGCCACCCCCCAAGCCAAAGACATCAGCCACCAAGATGTCCCCCAAAACGCCAAAAAACACGAGAAACAAGCCGAGAGCGCCAGCAAGACCGGCAAATATTCCAAGACCGGCGCCATCATTAAGAACCACGATCTCACCGCCCGGCTGGAAAGGCCCCACAAGCCGCACCACGTCAAGCCCGCCTCGCTGGCTGACATCCTCGGGTTCAATCCCAAGAAGGGCCGGGTGCCCTCCGTCATGGTGAACGAGGCCGATGTGCCGGACAAATACCGCCGCTACTACCGGTTGCTGCTCGAGCTCCGCCATCACGTGCTCACCCAGCTCGGCGAGCACACGGAGGAGACCCTGCTCAAGTCGGCCAAGGAGGACTCGGGCGATCTCTCCGGCTACGGCCAGCACATGGCGGACGCCGGCACCGACACCTTCGACCGCGACTTTGCCCTCAGCCTAGTGTCGAGCGAACAGGAGGCCCTGTCCGAGATCGAGGCCGCCATCAAGCGCGTGCACGCCGGCACGTATGGCATCTGTGAATCGACCCAGAAGCCCATCACCAAGGAACGTTTGCTCGCCGTACCGTTCACCCGCTACTCGACCGAGGCCAAGAAACAGGTGGAGCGCCACTCCCATCGGTCCGTGGAGCGCGGCGGCCTGTTCGGCGACGGCACCGAGGAGGACGGCGGAAAATTACCGCGCGGCGACGACGACAGCGAATAAACGCCATTTTCGCTCCTGGATCTTCGCTTCTCGCTTTGATGCCCGAACCGCCCACACCGGTCACCCCTGACCAGGATCTGTCCCGTGCGCGGGCCGGAGCGGACCCGGCACCACCCGAGATACCGCCATCGAAAATCCAGCGCCTGCTCGCCTACCGGCGGCTTTGGGTGCTGGGCGTCATCGTCTTCGCGCTGGACCAATTCACCAAATACCTTGTCAACCGCCGCCTGCCCCTCGGCAGCTACGGCCCGTCGGGCATCACGGTCTTTCCCGGTTTTTTCAACCTGGTGCACGTCGGCAACACGGGCGCGGCCTGGAGCATGTTCTCCGGCCAGAGCACAGTGCTCGCGCTGCTCGCGGGCGCGACATTGGCCGCGATTTTCTTTTGGCGCCGGCCGCTCGGCCTGGGGCAGCCGGCCGTGCAAGGCGCCTTCGGCCTGCTCTGCGGGGGCATCATCGGCAACCTGGTGGACCGGCTGCTGCACCATCATGTCATCGACTTCATCGACCTGCATTTCGGCAGCTACATCTACCCGACCTTTAACGTCGCGGATTCGGCGATCTGTATCGGGGTGTTCTGGTATCTGCGGTGGTCGATCCGGCAGCCGCCGCCGGTCCAGTAATGGAGGGACGGTCCCCTGACCGTCCGGTTCGTCGTCGCCCGCGGCCCGGCGGGAGACGGGCCCTCCGCTATTCCACGTTCGCCATCTGCTCCCGGACGCGTTCGAGCTCATTCTTGAACTCGATCACCTGCTGCGACACGGCAAGGTCATTGGCCTTGCTGCCGATGGTGTGAATCTCCCGGCCGATTTCCTGCAAAATAAATTCCGCTTTGCGGCCGAGCTCACCTTCCGCCCGCAGGTGTTCCTTTAACTGGGTGAGATGATGGCGCAGCCGGGTGATCTCCTCGGTGATGTCGCTGCGGTCGGCGAAGAGCGCCACTTCCTTGAGCACGCGGTCGTCGTTCACGTCGAGTTCGAGCCCGGCCTGGCGCAACCGCTGCAGCAGCTGCTCGCGATAGATGCCACTGATCTGCGGGGCGCGGTGCGCGATCGCTTCGGTGCCGGCGTGCAGTTTCTCCCAGCGCCCGATGAAATCGACCAGCAAGGCCTCGCCCTCCTTGGCCCGCATGCCCCCCAACCCGCGCAGGGCCAGCCCGATGGTCTTGAGGAGCACTTTACCCGTCGCCTCATCGGCGGGCAGCTTGGCATTGGTGCGTTGCGCGCTGGCGATCTGCCAGAGCAACTCGGTGGTCGGGGCGAACTTCACCCCGCGGACCTTGGCCACTTTCTCCAACTGTTTCAGCGTGGCGGCCAGCGCGGCCTCGTCCCACGCCGGACCGCTGGCGCTCTTGCCCGTGACCTCCACAGCCACGTGCACCTTGCCGCGCAGGGCGACCTTGCGCACCGCCTCGCCGACCGCCGGTTCAAAGGCCTGCCACTCATCGGGCAGCTTCTGCGACAGGTCGAGCCCGCGGCGGTTCACCGAGTTCACCTGCACGGTCAGGGTCAGTTCGCCCAACGTCGCGGTGGCGCGGCCGTAGCCAGTCATGCTGTTCATGGAACAGAAGTAACAAGTAACAAGGGCCAAGTGGCAAGAGTTCGCATCGGTTGGGATAATTATGCTCCTGTATCATCCTTGCCGGCGATGGCTGAGAGGATGCGCTTTAGCTCTTCGGCTTCGGCGACGAGACCATCCCTATCCTGCAGCAGAGCGGGATTTGTCCCGCAGTCGACCAAACGCAACCAGAGGCCGGTCTCGCGCGCCTCCTTTCGGCAGACCTTGATGCGGTAGAAAAAATCCTTCCGACTCAGCCCCTCCTGCGCTTCCAGATAATTGGCCGCAACCGAACCTGAGGAGCGCACCACCTGCTTGGCATCCTCGTAATTTGCCATGCGCTTGGGCAACCGGTCGACAAAGCGCCTGATGCTGAGGGCGAACTTGAATGTCCGCTTTATCAGATCTCGTGGCGATTCGGCCATGTCTGTCTTGGCACTTGTTACTTGAGCCTTGCTACTTGGTTGCGGCGAGCATTGCCGCAACCTGCTGGACGTCCTTGTCCCCCCGGCCGCTGAGGTTGATCACCAGGATCTGGTCCGCCTTCAGCTCCTTGGCCCGCTTGAGTCCATAGACGAGGGCGTGCGTGGACTCCAGCGCCGGGATGATGCCCTCCAACCGGGAACAAAGCTGGAAAGCCGTCATGACCTCATCGTCGGTGGCGTAGGCGTACTTGATGCGCCCTTGGTCGCGATAGTAAGCGTGCTCGGGTCCGATGGCCGCGTAGTCGAGGCCGGCGCTCACCGAATGCGTCAGTTCGATTTGCCCATCGGGATTCTGGAGAATATAGGTTTTGCTGCCCTGCAGCACCCCCAGCTTGCCGCCCTCGAAGCGGGCCGCGTGCTCGCCGCGTGTGATCCCGCGGCCGCCCGCTTCGACGCCGGTGAGCCGGACCGACTGGTCGGGGAGGAAGTCGAAGAAACAGCCAATGGCGTTGCTGCCGCCGCCCACGCAGGCGACCAGCTCGTCGGGCAGCCGGCCCTCGCG
>JANMVS010000568.1:0-2244 GCA_031392885.1 Verrucomicrobiota bacterium | reverse complement strand
CCAGCCGTGGTTGCGCCCGGCTTGGGGCCGGTTGGGCGACGAGGAAGGCCGGAACCACGAGGAGGAGCAGAGCGCAACCGACGCGGAAGCGGAGACAAGGGGAGGAAGTTTTCATGGTCGAACGGGGTGGTAATGTGTGGAGAAATTATTCGGTCGATCCCGCCAAGCCAAGGGTGAAGCAGGTGAGTTCTGCGGCCGGACAAAGGGAACGTACCGTCGGCGGAATGGTGGCGATAGCATACCACAATTGCAGATTATGCTGATGATTAGCCCGATTTTTTGTTCAGGCCAAAGTGACGCCGTCCGTTGCCCGGCAAGGGCGGCGAATTTTGCCGCATGAAAAGACAAGAGATGCGGAGTGAAGCCGTCTGTCTCCCGGGGCCGGTTGACCAGACTTCCTGGGATAAAGTTAAAAAACGCCGGTTCTTCCAGGCTAGTTGACCAATTCGGTGGCCAAGCCCTAGCTGCCATCATTCGTCACCTAAGTTTCCCCGAGGGGAGCGGGACTACTGTTTTGTGGCAACGGAGGCATGTATAAGAATAGTATGCCTTGATTGATTTCCTGAAAGAACCGGCGGACACCTATTACTACGACACACAAGGCCGGTGCTTTACCGGTTTCTGGCGCGAGGCTTCTTGCGACAAGGGTTGGTGGGGCCGCCGACGCCACCCCAATGCATCGCTCCGGTTGGAAACCATTGAGCCTCCTCGAAAATTTTCGGGGAGGCTCTCATGGTGCGGGTCGAGCCCGCGAGCGCGGCTATGGCGCTTATCTTCGTCTTGGATTTTGGCGGAGTCTACTGAGTTGTTAACTTTTGGACTACTACCTGACCCTACCTAACACTGACCTGACCTGACATATGGCCCCGTGGTCACACCCGGAATATACACCCACTCCCGCGAAAATGCCAATGGTTAGGAGAGATTATCCGCCTCCGACCTTCAGCCCGGCAGGGTCGAGTAGTCGGTGTAGCCTTTCGGGCCGGGACTGTAGAAGGTCTTGGCGTCCGGCTCCGTGAGCGCGACGCCCCGACGGACCCGCTCCACCAAATCGGGGTTGCTGATGAAGTAGTGGCCGAAGGCGACCGCCGCCAGCGTGCCGGCGGCGACCGCGGCGGCAGCTTCTTCCGGCGTGTAACCCATATTGCCCACCAACGGTCCGGCAAAGGCGGCGCGGGCCGGGGTCATCACGTCCCCTTTTTGCACCCCGAAAAAGTCGCCGCGCATCAGGTGCAGGAAAGCGATCTTGCGTTGGCTGAGCTGGGCGGCGACGTAGGTGGTGAGGCCCACCGGATCTTCGTCTTTCATGAAATTGAAGCTGTTGAGCGGCGACAGGCGCACGCTGACCCGGCCGGCGCCCCAGACGCCGCAGACGGCGTCCACGACTTCCAGCAGCAGCCGGGCGCGGTTTGCGATTGGGCCACCATAGGGTCCGCTACGCTGGTTGCTGCTGCTGCGGAGGAATTCGTCGAGCAGGTAGCCGTTGGCCCCGTGGACCTCCACGCCGTCGAAGCCCGCCATCTTGGCGTTCAATGCGGCCTGTCGGAAACCGGCGACAATCCCCGGCAGCTCGTCGTCGCTCAGCGCGCGCGGAATCTCGTAGGGTTTCTTGCCCTGCGGGGTGTGCGTCTCGTCATTCTCGATGCGCAGCGGGCTCGGGCCGACGGGCGGCTTGCCCTTGTTCAGGAGCGAGTGGCAGGCCCGGCCGCCATGCCAGATCTGGAGCAGAATCTTGCCGCCTTTCGCGTGGACGGCCGCGGTGACCTTTTTCCAGGCCGCGATCTGGGTCGGGGAATAGATGCCGGGCTCGCGGCCGCCGAAGGCGGAGTTGCCCGCCATCGCCATCGTGGCCTCGGCGATGAGCAGGCCGGCGCTGGCACGCTGGGCGTAGTATTCAACCGCGAGCTCCGTCGGGTTGTGCTCGGCATCGGCCCGGCAGCGCGTGAGCGGCGCCATCATGATGCGGTTCTTAAGTTCGAGGGAACCCAGGGTGACAGGTGTGAAGAGCGAGTCGGGTGACATGGCGGATCTATTGCGAGGATGGTGGGACGAAACCGGGTTGGTTCCAGGTGGAAGCCTACGACAATCCAGATATCCCGGTTTTTCAAATGACCTGGGCGCTTTTTTCGGAAACGCCCCGTTCTTAGCCGTAATGATGCAGACGAATTTCTCCCCGGGGAACATTTCAGCAAACCAGGTGGAACGCGTTGTCCCCAACGCGTTGCAGGACTTTCGCTGCGGGCC
>JANMVS010000402.1:0-14105 GCA_031392885.1 Verrucomicrobiota bacterium | reverse complement strand
TAAGGTAGGGCGGGGTGTTCATCTTCTCAGCCGGAAAAGTTCATCCGGAAACCTCCGATGGACACCGATAAAAGTAAAGATCCCCGGGACAAGCCCCGGGGCATTTTAAGATTGGAGCGCTGATCTCCTCTGCCGCGCGACGGCCCGGACAAGCGCCCCGGCGAAGGCCGGTGGACGATCCCTGGAACGCCAGCAGGTGTTAACGGGGCACACCGGGTTTGATGCACCAAACAACGGCGTGACCGGCCGCGGCCAGGCGGGAGACGGGCCCTCCACGTAAAAGCCGGCCACGGCCGGGCTCGACCAGGGGTCGATTGCCGTTATCGCAGGCACGGAGTAAGCGGGGCGAAGCAGCGGATGTCATGCGCAGCGGCATTCGGGAGTATTTTCAAACCCTGCTTGTCATTCTGAGCCGTGCGAAGTCTAGCCCGCAGGCTGGTTCGACATCCCTCAGGACGACCGCTGGCGAGCAACACAATGGATCCTTCTCCCGCCGAGGCGGGATCAGGCTGACGGTTCCGATGGTTTGAGGGTAAGCTCACGTTGACGGCCAAGTGCCGGTGAGAGGTGGGTTGGTTAGTTTGAAGACATTCCCGCGGGATGCCACAGGGTCGGAAACCTTATGGGCATATTGCGGCGCACTTCCTCGGCGGCCGGATCAGCGGGCAGGCTTTTCCAGAGGGCCAGCCAGTCTTCGCGACCGGCGGCAACTGCGCCAAACAGCAGGGCCGGCTGGCGCACCGGCCATTCCTTCCAGTGCAGGACATCGGGCGGGCGCGTCCATTTTGATTTGTCGGCGAGGAACGGAGCGAGGAATTCCACGCCGCGGACCATCGTGCGTCCATCGGCGAGTTTGAATTTCATCAGATCCTCTCCCGGTGTGGTCAGTAGCACGGCGAGGCTGGTCATGATATCCAGGTTGAAGATGGAATAACCGTAGGCTTTCGTGCGCGCCACTTCGCGGGGGAAACTGCCATCCGGCGCCATCTGCGTGGGCAAAATCACCTCCTTGAAGCGGCGGCGGCAGTCGGCCAGCGTCGCCTGATCATCCAGGAGCAGCGCAAAAGCGGCGGCCTGCAGCGTCCAGCAGGTGCCGTGATTGTTGTCGGCCTTGCCTTCCTCGATCCCGTAAGGGTGGGTTTGCAGCCAGTGCAGGTAGTCGCGGAACCAAGCTTTGACGGCGGCTTCGGTCGCGGCATCGAGAGCACTCGAGCCATGGAGGGCACGAATGCCCAGCGCCACCTCGGCCAGATGTACCGTGTCGATCAAGCCTGTGGCCCGCCCGGTGCAGACGCCCTTGATGGCCTGCGCATATTGCAGGTTCGGATTCATCCGCGTTGCCGGATCGACGAACCAGACGCGCAGCTGCTGCACCGCCGCCTCGGCGAAGCGCTCCTCATGCGTCAGATCATACGCGGCGGTGAGTGCGCCCACGTCGCGGGCAAAGGCGAACATCAGCCGGCGGTGTGCGACGAAGTTGTTCGGATTCGTTTCCCCGTCCCGCCGGATGTAAGGGCCGTCGGGCTTTTTCGGATCCGGCCACCAGTAATCGCCCTCGGAAGAGAAATCGTGCGCCTCACCGGGGCTGCGGGGATTCGTCACCACGGTGATCGAAACGGGTTGGTTGCCCAAGGCCGCCTCGGCGAGGGGCACCACGCGCGGCAGCTCGTGGGCCGTGAGATTGAACGAAAGCAGGGCGACGGTAAGGAGCATGGGGATGCAAAGAAAGTTGCTGGACGGAGAAAACCCGGGGTTCGGGCGCCCTACTTAGTTCCCCATCGCCGGGCGGTCGAGGGAAACAGCGGTTATCCAGTTAAGCGCGCCAAAGCGAGCTTGCCCGCCAGAGGAGGGCTGCGGAGGATCGAACTTACCACGAATGAAACGCATTGTTGCCATTCTTCTCTTCGACGAGATCGAAGTCCTCGATTTCGCCGGGCCGTTCGAGGTGTTCGCCGTCACCGACGAACTCTCGAACCATCAGCTCTTCCGCGTCGTCACCGTCGCGCCGGAGCAGCGCGCCATCCGCGCCCGCAACGGCCTGAGCGTGAATCCCGACCATGCGCTGGCCGATTGCCCGCGACCCGACATTCTGATCGTGCCCGGCGGGTTCGGCACCCGGGCGTTGCTCAACAACCAGCCGGTGCTCGACTGGATCAAGGCCATCCACACCACCGCCGAAATCGTCGCCTCCGTCTGCACCGGCTCCATCGTACTCGGTCGCGCCGGCCTGCTCGACGGCCTGAAGGCCACGACCCACCACGAATGCTTCGAGCTGCTGCGCACGCACGCGCCGCGGACGACGATCGTGGAGACCGACCGCTTCCTCGACAACGGCCGCATCCTGACGGCCGCGGGCATCTCCGCCGGCATCGACATGTCGCTGCATCTGGTCGCGCGCCTGCACGGCGCCGCGGTCGCGGAGAAAACCGCCCGCTACATGGAATACCACCCGGCCGTGAAAATCTTTTGACCGTGCCCGACTCCGAGAAAAAACCCTCACCCGCCGCGCTGTGGGCCGGCCTTGCCACCATCTACCTCCTGTGGGGCTCCACCTACCTCGGCATCAAGGTGGCCGTGGAAACGCTGCCCCCGTTCCTGATGGCGAGCGCCCGTTTTCTTCTCGCGGGCGGACTTTTGCTGGGCTGGATTGTCATCACCCGCGGCTTCCAGGCGACCCGCCGGCAGTGGATCGACAACTCCCTCATCGGTGGCCTGCTCCTGCTGGGCGGCAACGGCATGGTGGCCTGGGCGGAGCAGAAAATTCCCTCGGGCATCGCCACCCTCATCATCTCCGTCAGTCCCTTGTTCATCGTCCTGCTCGACTGGCTGGTGCTCGTCATTGGCCGTGATCCGACCCGGGGCACCCGCCCCAATCTCGCCCTTTTCGTCGGTCTGACCCTCGGCTTCATCGGCCTCGCCGTGCTGGTCGGGCCCAGCCTCGGCCCGGGCGCGACGCAGTTCGATCCGTGGCGGGTGGGCGGTCTCGTGCTGGCCTGCTTTTCCTGGGGGCTGGGCTCCATCTACACCCGCTATGCCCGTACGCCCGCCGAACCGTTTACCGCCTCCGCCCTGCAGATGTTGGCCGGCAGCCTCTGGCTCTTATTGGTGAGCGTGCTGCTGAAGGAACCCGCCCATTTTCACTGGGCCGACGTGTCCGCTCGCTCCCTCTGGGCCTGGGCCTACCTCGTGGTCGCGGGCTCGCTGGTCGGCTTTACCACTTTCGTGTGGCTGATGAAACACAGTACTCCGGCCCGGGTATCCACGTATGCTTACGTGAACCCGATTGTGGCGGTCTTTCTCGGCTGGCTGCTCGCCCATGAACCCGTCGGCCCGCGCATGTTTGTGGCCGCGGGCATCATCATCACCGGCGTCGCGATCATCACCACGGCAAAAAGCATCAAGGCGCAGGCAAAAAAATAAAAGTTCCCCGGAGCGGGTTCCGGTGCATTTCAAACCCGCGAGCAGGGTCGCCGCGCTCCAGCCTGCTGTTCGCTGGAGCCACGGCGACCTCGCCGTGGGAATCCTTCCTGCCGGTCATCGGATCATGCAGTTGAAATGCCCGCACCTATTGGTGGAACCCGGCCTCCGGACGGGTTGCCCGATGTGTGCAGGAGAAAACGCGTCCGGAGGCCTCGTTCCACCCAAGTCAATGGCATCATTGCCGTGAGGGCGGGCAAAATACCCAGCGGTCCCGCCCGACCAAAATTGGTCAGCCCCGCCGTTTCAACAGCGCCCACAGCTTCGGCCCGATCCGCCGGGCGAGCGCGGGATTGGCGTAACCCACCCAGGCCACCGGCGAGGTCGTGTCGAGCGGCCCGCGCAGCGGTTTGCCGTCCGGGGCGGTGATGATGCACCCCAGCGCCTGTGCGATCAACGCCGTGCAAATATCATAGGGATGGCACGTCAGGGACGTGCGAATCCGCAGTTGCGCGAACGCCAGCGGCCGCAGCTCGGCAATGAAACGGTCGTGCCCCATCAGCAATTCGTAGATCTGCCCGCCGGAGCTGAGATACTGGTCGTCGAAGATTTCCACCCCGTCGCCCAGCACCCGCCAGAGTTGCTCCTCGCGTTGCGCCAGCCAGGCCTTGCCCGGCGGGAAAAACTTGGCGAAGGAGGCGAAGCCGTGCGCGAGACCCGTGGCGCGCGACGGCCGCGGCCGAAATCTCATGCGCCGGGCCGTGCGCAAGTCAATCCGCTCCGCCACGACACCTGCCCTGCGCAACGTCGCAGAGCCGCCGCGCACCACGCTGAGCTGGTCCGCCAGTCCCTGCTTGCTCACCGGTAGTTCGGTCATGACCGCGACGCAGACATCGCTGAGGTTGGTCTTCGCCCCGCGCTGCGGCGCCAGCGCCGCGAGGCTCCAGGCGCTGCGCTTGTCGTACATCAGCCCGCGCGTGCCGTCGATCGGGTCGAGGATGCACTTCAACTTGGTCTGCGCCACAGGCGTGCCGCGGGGAAACGTGACGGCATCGTGTGTTTCCTCGAGTCCTTCCATGACCAACTCCACCGGCCAGCGCTGCGGCCAGTGGGCCGCGAACCACGCCAGCACCGTGGTTTCGCTGACCTTGTCGATGGCGTAGATCGTGTCCGCGGAGGTCACCGCCACCACGCGGGTCATGCCTTTGGCGCGCCGCCTGCCCTGAGCAAGGTCGAAGGGACGTTGGGCCGTGCGCACGGAATCGCGAATGGCATCCTGCAATCGGCAGAGCAACCGACGCGCCTGCTCGAGTTCTGCGGAGTTCATAGCGTTTCAGACGTGGTTACTAAATGAATCGTCATCCTGAGCGCGGCGAAGGATCCAGCAGCAGGTGCGCGGGAGAAAACCCTGATGGATTCTTCCCTTCGTTCAGAATGACAGGATTCGCCCACTGGATTTTCTAAAAATACTTCCCGGCCCTTCGATCGCGCTCACATAACCTTTACCGACGCCATGACGAGTCTTTCAAAGGCGGCGGCGCCCCGTGACGCATTCTGCAGCGTGTGCGCGTGCGTCAGGTTTTCGTCCGAAAGCCCGGCGCCCAGGTTGGTGATGCAGGAAATGCCGACGACCTTGAGTCCGCAATGCCGGGCGATCAGGCAGTCCGGCACGCTGGACATGCCGACAGCGTCGGCGCCCCAGATCTGGGCCATGCGGATTTCCGCCGGCGTCTCGAAGGAGGGCCCGCGGAACGCCATGTAGACCCCGGCGTGCAGCGTGATGCCTTCCTTTTGTGCGACCGCCTTGATTTTGGCGGACAGCGCCTGGTCCCAGGCATCGCTCATCGAGAAAAAACGCGGGCCGATGGTGTCGTCGTTGGGCCCCGTGAGCGGGTTGAGGCCGAGAAAATTGATGTGGTCCGTGATCAGCATGAGTTCGCTGACCTTGATCGACGGCCGCAGGCTCCCCGCGGCGTTTGATAAAAAAAGGGTCTCCACCCCCGCCACCTTCAGGGCGCGGATCATGGTCCGGAGCGGATATGAGTCATCCGTCTCGTAGAAGTGCTTGCGACCCTTCAACACGATGACCGGTACGCCGTTCAGTTTACCCGCGATCAGCGCGCCGACGTGGCCCATCACGGTCAGCACGGGAAAACCCGGCAGGTCCTGGTAGGCGACCGTGACCGGATTTTCGATCTTATCCGCCAGCCCGCCCAGCCCGGAGCCAAGGATGATGGCGATCTTGGGCTGCAGCCCCGCCAGGGCCGCCGTGATTTTTGCGCCCGATTGGCGGACATTTTCCAGATGAGTTTGCTGAGGGGTCATGGCTGATGCCTACCCGAAATCCGCATAGGGGAAAAGACCGCATTTCGCCATGGAGGCGGGGCCCTTAGCCCCGTGAGGTATGCGCTTCGTTACTGCTAGCCCGCGGGACTGGCCCGGATATTTCACACTCTGCTCGCAACCGATACCACACCCTGGGCCAAATCTTTTTCCGCATTCACGGCTGCTCGGGATATCCGGGCTAAGACAACCCCGGCAAGTCGGGGTTGTTTCAGCCCGCATGACCGACAAAGTCCCGGACCCACGCGGGCCGAGAGTCGTCGAGCACCGCCAAAATTTCGCGACAAGTGTGAAATATGCGGGCTAGGGAAAGCACTCTCTGACGGGTAGGTCTATTGTCACACACCTTGATGCAGCTCAAGGCCGGGCGTCTGGGTCTGTGCGATCATGGCGGCCATCCCTCCCATGCCTACCGCATCCACCGCCCCGTCCCTTATCACCCCGGAAACCACGATCGGCGCCCTCGTCGCCGCCCGACCCGCCCTCGCGCGGCTGTTTGAGCGACTGGGCATCGACTATTGCTGCGGGGGCAAACAGACGCTCGCCGCCGCGTGCGCCCGGCGCGGTCTCGATCTGACCACCGTTACCGCCCAGCTCGCCACCGCTGAAGCCGCCCTCGCCGCCGGACCGGCGGAGATTGATGCGGCGGCGATGACGCTGAGCGGACTGGCCGACCACATCGAGCAGACCCATCATGACTACGTGAAGCAGGAACTGCCCCGGTTGCTCGAAATGGCCGATCGCGTCGCCACCAAACATGGCTGGCGCGACGCCCGTCTGGCCGAGGTCGCCGCAACCGTCCACCAGTTGACGCAGGAAATGCTCAGCCACATGCACAAGGAGGAAACGATCCTCTTCCCCTTGGTCCGCCAGATCGCGGGCGGGGCGGCCGACGGTTTTCACTGCGGCTCCATCGCCCATCCCATTCGCCAGATGGAGGCCGAGCACGAAGCCGCGGGTCAGGCCATCAGCCGGTTGCGCGGGCTCACCGACGACTTCACCCCCAACGCCGAGGCCTGCAACACGCACCGGGCCCTGCTCGCCGGCCTCGCGGAATTCGAATCCGACCTGCACCGCCATGTGCACAAGGAGAACAACGTGCTCTTCCCCCGCACCCTCGCCCGCGCCGGCGCGGGCGGTTGATCCGCCGCAACCGTGGCTGGGCATTGCACCGGCCCCTGCCGTACCCATCAGCCCGGATCATACCGGGTGCGTCACCGGGGAGCGGTTGCCGATGGGATCGTAGCTGTAGGTCTTGTTGCGGCCGGTGAGGGCGGTGGTGCTCATCACACTGTCAACCTGACCCTTTTTGCTCGCCCAAACCGTCATGGGTAATATGTAAAGCCTGACCCCCTGCTATGGACCTTGAAAATGGGCCGGATCCCTTCGATACGGTCCCGGGGTTGCGGGTGAGCTTTGCGACCGCTTCGGCGGTATATGCCGCTCGGATCATGCAATAAGCCATGACGGTCTCCGTCCTGTTTAAGACCTTTGAGTTTGGACGGGATTTGGGCGATTTGAAATCACAAACGCAGCCGGCTAAGCGCCTGTGAAAAGATCCGTGCTGAGATACCGCAGTCCTGAATCGACCATGATCGTCACGACCGTGGCGGCCGGTCCCAATCTTTGCGCCAAGCGCAGGGCGGCGACGACATTGGCGCCGGAGGAAGTGCCGGCAAACAGCCCTTCTTCCAATGCGAGGCGGCGAGTCATGGTCTTGGCTTCTTCCGTCGATACGCACATGATTTCGTTCACCTGGTCCGGCTTCCAGAGCGGCGGAATGAATCCGATGCCGATGCCTTCGATTTTGTGCGCCCCGCTCGGACGGCCCGACAATACTGCAGATTCAGCCGGCTCGACCGCTGCGACAAACAGATCCGGCTTGTGCCGCCGGAGAGCTTGGGTCGCGCCGTGGATCGAGTGGGCGGTGCTCACCGCATGAACAAATGCGTCAATCTGGCCGTTGCTTTGCTCCCAGATTTCTTCGCCCAGGGGATGATAGCCGGATTCCGCATCGTGATTTCGCAGTTGGTCCACCCACCAGTGGCCGGGTTGCTGGCTTAACTGGCGCGATTTTTCGATCATTTCCTTGATCAGCTTTTCGGTGATTTTTTTGTGGTCGCTCGCGACGTCGGTGATCGTGGCTCCGAACGCCAACATCATGCGCCTTTTCTCATCGCTAAACGCGTCGGAAAACACGATTTTCAGCGTGTAACCTTTCGCAGCGCACACGAGCGCGAGCGATACGCCGGTAGTGCCGGCGGTATACTCAACAACGGTTCCGCCGGGCCGCAGCCGGCCATCTTTTTCCGCGCCTTCAATCACGGCCTTCGCCATCCGATCTTTCATGCTGCCCGTGGGATTGGCCCATTCGAGCTTCGCCAGAATCCGCGCCGAGCCGGGCGGTGCGATTCGGTTGAGCCTCAAGATCGGCGTGCGGCCAATCGACTCCACGACGTTGTTGGGAATTTTCATCGGATGTGCCGGGGCGCGCCAGTCGATGCGTGGCTCGCAGTCATCAGCGCGATTGGCTGCTACAGCGTCATGTCATCCGCCGTAAAACTCCAGATATTTCAACCCCGTGCTCGTGTTGAACAGCACGATCGTTTGGCCAGGGCTCACGGCTGTCTGATCAGAACCCATTGATTTCTAGTTGAATGCCAATATCGACATAAGTTGACATGGGGTCAAGTTGACATGGGGTCAGGCTTTACATTTATCCCTAAGCTCAACGAGCTCGGGCGGCGGCGCGGGGCGCGGCGGAGACCAGGCGGCTCACATAAATCGAGCGTTGCATGCCCAGTCGTTGGGCCAGCCAAGGGTTGGATGCCTGGGTTTGCTCTTTGAGGAAGGTCGCCATTGCCACCTTCCCTGGTGCGGATTTTGGGCCGATGGCCAATTCACTTTCCTTGCGGCCAAGGGTCGTGAGGGTCCGGCGGAATAGCGCCTCCCAAGCGTATTGCCGGATTTCCCGGGCTCCTTCATTCCCCCAAGTGCGGCTGTCCGTCCAGTCGTGCGCGGGATCGTAGGCGCGGGTATCGGTGTAGTTCGCCCCCCGAGTTGGTGACCGTGGCGATCAGATGCGAGTTCGACGTGTAGCCGTAGCTCCTCAACCCCTGCTGGTCTGGCAAATCTGCTCCGGCCGCTTCTATAAGGTGTTTTCTCCCCTGCTCCCTCCGCCCAGCAAATGAGGGTGGGTTCGTTGGGTAATATGCGGCGGTGAATTGCCGTATTCCGCCCCTTCAGTTCCTCGCCGAGTGGGGCAAGAAAGAAGTTTGCGCCGTGTCGTGGAGTCATTTTGCTAGCTCCGTGCCCACGCCTGCAGCCCGTACCAATCTCAGCCGCGCTGTTGTCGAACAGCTCAAACGCTCGGAGATTTACCGCGACTACGAGAAGGCGTTCCGCGAGACCACCGGCCTGCCGTTTAACCTGCGGGCGCTCGAATCCTTTGACCTGCCGTTCCAACGCGATCCGAAGGAAAATCCCTTCTGCGCACTGATGGCCAGCTCCAACCAGTCCTGCGCCGCGTGTCTGCAACTCCAGCGCAAGGTCGAGGAACAGGCGCAACTGGAGCCCAAGACCCTCAAGTGCTTCGCCGGGCTCTGCGACTCCGCCGTCCCGGTCCGGGTGGGGGAAAACCTCGTGGCCTTTCTCCAGACCGGCCAGATCCTCCTGCACCAGCCCAGCAAGCGGGAATTTAAAAAGGCGACGCGCGAACTCATCAACTGGGGCGTCGAAGTCGACCTGAAGCGGCTCGAGGAAGCCTATTTTCAAACCCGCGTGCTCGAGAAGAAGCAATACGAGGCCGTTCTGCGCCTGCTCTCCATCTTTGCCCAGCACCTGTCGTCCCTCAGCAACCAACTCATGGTCTCGGCCGCGCAGGTGGAGTCACCGATGGTGACGCGCGCCAAGATCTTCATTACCGAGCACCAGTCCGAGGAAGTCTCGCTGCGGCAAGTGGCGGCGGCGGTGAACATGAGCGCCTTCTATTTTTGCAAGATCTTCAAGCGCGCCACGGGCCTGACCTTCACCGACTATGTCGCCCGCACGCGCATCGAGAAGGTTAAAAACCTGCTGCTCAATCCGCACAAGCGCATCAGCGAGGTCGCCTATGAGACCGGCTTCCAGTCGCTCTCCCAGTTCAACCGGGTGTTCCGGCGGGTGACCGGGCATTCCCCGAAGGTGTGGCGGACGAAGCTCCCGCACACCGCGGCGTGAGTGAGGGGCCGGGGTCGCCTCGCCCTACCCTAGTAACCGTGAGCGCGAGTCCAAATGCCCGGAGCAATTGGTCCGCCCCCCGAAATGCGCATATTTTGCGGTCACCGCAAGAAATGCGCAGTGATCCGCAACCCGCGCAGAGTCGGGTTGGACCGCGGCTGATAAGGTTTCGGTGACATATCCACGCATGTCCGTCATCCCGATCACCGTTTTCTTCAGCCTGCTGCTCGCGGGCCTCTTCATCGCCCTTTTCGCGCACGCGCAGCGCCGCCGCTTCGGCAGCGCCGAGCGCGACTCGCTCCTCCCCCTGGCGGACGAAAAGCCGCACGTGGTCCCTGGGTCCGACCACCCTCACGCCGACCACGATCATGCCGGTGGTTGCGGCTGCCGGAGCGGTGAACGGCCGCCGTGTGCCGGGTGCCTGAACCCCGCTCGTCGCCCGCCGACCCAGATCGGCGCCTAGCCCGGATATTTCACACTCTGCTCGCAACCGATACCACACCCTGTGCCAAATCTTTTTCCGCATTCACGGCTGCTCAGGATATCCGGGCTAAGACAACCCCGACAAGTCGGGGTTGTTTCAGCCCGCATGACCGACCAAGTCCCGGACCCACGCGGGCTGAGAGTCGTCGCGCACCGCCAAAATTTCGTGACGAGGGTGAAATATGCGGCCTAGGCCTTTTCCCCGCAACCCATGACGACAGGACAAAAAACCACCATCGAGTTCAACGACAAGGTCGTCCGACAATTCATGCTCGCCTCCCTGATCTGGGGCGCGGTCGGCATGCTGGTCGGCGTTCTCATTGCGACGCAGCTCAACTACTGGCAGGCCAACTTCGGCCAGGCCTGGCTCAGCTTCGGCCGCCTGCGCCCGCTGCACACCAACGCCGTCATCTTCGCCTTCGTCGGCAACATGATGTTCGCCGGCGTGTATTACTCGACCCAGCGCCTGGTCAAGGCCCGGCTCGCGAGCGATTTCCTCGCCGCGCTCCACTTCTGGGGCTGGCAGCTCATCATCGTGGCCGCCGCCATCACCCTCCCGCTCGGCCTCACGCGCGGCAAGGAATACGCCGAGCTCATCTGGCCCATCAACATCGCCGTCACCATCATCTGGGTCGTCTTTGCCGTTAACTTTTTCTGGACCCTCGCCCGCCGCAATGAGAAGTCCCTCTACGTCGCGCTTTGGTTCTACATCGCCACGATCATCACCGTGGCGATGCTCTACATCGTCAATCACCTCTCGATCCCGACCTCGCTGCTGCACAGCTACCCGGTGTTTGGCGGGGTGCAGGACGCCCTGGTGCAGTGGTGGTATGGGCACAACGCCGTGGCCTTCTTCCTGACCACGCCGATTTTGGGCATCATGTATTACTTCCTGCCGAAGGCGGCGGAGCGGCCGGTGTATTCCTACAAGCTTTCGGTCGTTCATTTCTGGTCGATCGTGTTCCTCTACATCTGGGCCGGCCCGCACCACCTCCTGAACACCGCGCTGCCCAACTGGCTCCAGCTGCTCGCCATGACGTTCTCCCTCATGCTCTGGGCCCCGTCGTGGGGCGGCATGCTCAACGGCCTCCTCACCCTGCGCGGCGCGTGGGGCAAGCTCCGCACCGATCCCGTCATCAAGTTTTTCGCGGCCGCCGTCACTTTCTACGGCATGGCGACCTTCGAGGGCCCGTTGCTCTCGATCAAGTCCGTCAACGCCCTCGCTCACTACACCGACTGGATCATCGCCCACGTCCACGCCGGCGCGCTCGGCTGGAACGGTTTCATGGCCGCCGGCATGTTCTACTGGCTGGTGCCGCGGCTCTGGAACCGCCCGCTGTATTCCCCCGCCCTCGCGAACCTTCATTTTTATCTCGGGACCATTGGCATCCTCTTCTACGTCGCCGCCATGTGGGCCTCCGGCATCGAGCAGGGCCTGATGCTCAACGCCACGGCCGAGAGTGGCACCATCCTCAAGTATCCCAATTTCATCGAGACCCTGAATGCCATCCGCCCGCTCATGCTGCTGCGCGTGGTCGGCGGCAGCCTCTACCTCACCGGCTTCCTGCTCATGGGCTACAATGTCTGGCGCAGCATCCGCGGCGCGGCCGCCGTCAACGGCACCATGGAGGTTTATGTCGAGCCGGCCACCAGCGGGGAAGACCTCGGCGTGCGCGGCACCTTCCTCAACGCCCCCGTTGTCTACACCACGCTCACCGTGCTGGGCGCGTGCTTGTGGATGTTCACCAGTGGCTGGCTGAATATCATCGGACTCATCGGCACCGCCTTTTGCGTGCTGCTGGCCATCGGCCACTACGAAAGCCGCGGGACCCAATGGGGCGACTGGTACGACCGGCTGCTGGTCAACGCGCTGCCGTTCACCGTCCTGACCTTTCTGGCCGTCGCCATCGGCGGACTGATCCAGATCATCCCGATGCTTACGATTGAGCGGCGACTGCAGACCGAGGACCGCGTCGCGCGGGTGTACACGCCACTCGAACTCGCCGGCCGCGACCTTTATGTCCGCGAAGGCTGCTACAACTGCCACTCGCAGATGATCCGGACGCTGGTGCCCGACGTCATGCGCTACGGCGACTACTCCCGCCTCGGCGAATCCATCTGGGACCATCCGTTCCAATGGGGCTCCAAGCGCACCGGCCCCGACCTCGCCCGCGTCGGCGTCAAATACAACCACGCCTGGCAGTACGACCATCTGGAAAATCCGCGCAATATCTCCACCGGCTCCAACATGCCGGCCTACACGTGGCTCCTGACCGGCCTCACCGACTACGCCGCCCTCTCCGCCAAGATCCGCGTCCAGCGCCTGATCGGGGTGCCCTATCCGTCGTGGTCACCGGCGCTGATCGACAACCTGGCCAAGGAACAGGCGAAGGACATCGCCAAGGAACTCCGCGCCCAAGGCCGCTACGTCGACCCCGACCGCGAGGTCGTCGCGCTCATCGCCTACCTCCAGAGCCTGGGCAAAACCTGGGAGCCGGCCCCTACCCCAGTAGCGGGAAGCAAGTAGCGAGCAGGCCGAACCTCCCGATCTCCCACGGCTAACACCTGGCCCGGATATTTCACCCTCTGCTCGCAACCGAAACCACACCTTGGGCCAAATCTTTTTCCACATTCACGGCTGCTCGGGATATCCGGGCTAGCGCCACCCCTGTTTCATTTTCCACTCACTACCCGCTGCTCGCTCCTCACTCCTTTAATCATCAACCACCTCCTCCCATGCTCCGCCGCATCATTTACGAAGACTGGCAGCTCATCTTCCCGGTCGTCGCCCTCGCCGTCGCCTCGTGCGTCTACCTCGCCGCCGCCTGGCGCGCCACGCGCATGAATCCCACGCAGACCGAACGGCTCGCCCACCTGCCGTTTGATAACGAATAGCTCACCGTCGTTGGTCGCCGACGTCCGCGGCGGCGGCTGATCCCCAAGCCCACCGCCACCTTCCCACCTCGCTTGTCACCCTCATGAATCCTCCACCGCAACCTCCCGCCGGAGGCGAGTCCGACCCCCAACTCCGGCCGCATTCTTTCGACGGCATTCAGGAATACGACCAGCGTCTGCCGAACTGGTGGCTCAACACCCTCTACGGTACGATCGTGTTCTGGGTGGCCTACTGGTTTGTCTACATGATCGCCGGCCTCGTGCCGTCCGACGGCGCCCAGGTGGATGCCGCCATGGCCCGGATCAGCGCGACCAAGCTGGCCAGTTCCCTGGACGTGACCAATGACGACAAGTTTTGGGAAATGAGCGCCAACCCGGTGTTCGTTGACGCCGGCCGGCAGACCTTCAACTCGCTTTGTGTGGCATGTCATTTGCCGAGCATGCGCGGCAAGTCGGAAAGTCCCACCGCCATTGGCCCCGACCTGACGGACGGCGCCTGGATTCACGGCGGCACCCCGAAAGAAATTTACCTCACCGTCTCGAAGGGCGTGCTCGCCAAGGGCATGCTCGCCTGGGAACCGGTGATCGGCCAGAAGAAGACCGCCGAGGTCGTGGCCTATGTGCTCAGCCGCCATCAAAAAGGGGATGCCGTCACGGTCGAAATTTCCAAATAAACTGTAGCGGCGCTCACCGCTCCCGCTACCAGGTGCTCAAACCACGCATGAGCGCAGAATTCAAGTCCACCAGCC
>JANMVS010000542.1:0-8900 GCA_031392885.1 Verrucomicrobiota bacterium | reverse complement strand
GCAGCGGGGGCGCTGCGGCTCCAGTAAACCGTGAGTCGTCAGCAGTCATTCTGAGAGTGAAATGTTCGGGTTATACCAATTACTATGTGGGATTGGATTTTCCCACCAAGGCAGCAAAGCCAGCCAAGGTGCAACATAATTGCCCCACACTGACTTCGCGAACTTTGCGGTCTTGGTGTAAAGTCTGAATTCAATGGATAACTGGTTTTAGGACTTTATTAGAGTGGAATATAAAACTCAGTTGAAACGCGGAGAACACAGAGGAGAAACCAGTTAACTGGCACTTTAATGCCTAGCGGTGACTGCTCCTTGCTCCATGTTTGTGTTCCCGCCTTCTATTTTTGTGCTTTTGCGTTTCTTGTGGCCAATTGGATTGTTCCAAAATCAGGCCGCCGAAGCAGCTACGAACCCAATGAATCCACTCGGTGATTAGCCTCAGAAGCGATACGCCGCCGTCACGCCGATCTGGCGCGGGTCGGCGCGGTCCTCATAGCGCGTCTCGAGGTAATCGGGATCCTCGTTGCCGAAGAAAAACACGCGCTTGTCGTAGGTTTCATCGAGGAGATTCTTCGCCCAGAGCATGAGGGTCCACTCGCGCCACGCGTAGCCGAGACTGGTGTTCACGACGCGGAACGCCCGCCGGGCTTCGAATTGGTTGTTGGAATCAAACTGGCGGGCGCGGCCCACGAGATCGGCGCTCGCGAAGAATCCCCGGTCAGCATGATAGCTCGTGCCGAGCGTGTACCCGTAGTGCGGAGTGTTCGCGAGGTCGCGACCGCCGCCGGCGTTGCCGTTGGTGAGAGTGAAACGATTGAGCTCGGACTGCATCAGTGCGAAGGAACCGTGCAGCGTCCACTGTTTGGTGAGCGCATAACCACCCGCCGCCTCCAGCCCCGTGACGTGCGCATCGTTGGCGCTCCCGGTGAAAAAGCGGTAGTTGCCGCCAAACCCCGCGGAGTCGCGCACCTGCGTATCGTGCCGCTGGAGATAGAACACCGTGATCTCGCCGGTCAGCCGCTGGCCGAGCCAGTTGCCGCGCAGGCCCGCCTCGTAGTTCCAGAGGGTCTCGGTGGGGTAGGTCAACGGATCCGCCGCCGGATCGATGCGCGCGTCGACGTTGATGCCGCCGGCCTTGTAGCCGCGGGTCAGGGAGACGAAGGCGAATTCGTGGTCGTTCAGCTCGTGCTCGAGCGCGACCTTGCCGCCGAACAACGTGTCGTCGAATCGCGGGGTGAGGACCACGACCGGATCGTAGGTGCCGCGGCTTTTGCGGAATCGTGTCTTGGTGCCGTCGCCGTTGATGGCGATACGCTCGGTGCGGAGGCCGGCCACCAGGCGCGTGTGCGGCGTAAAATCATGCCCGACCTGGGCAAAAAGCGCGGTGTTCCTTGCGTGGTAGTCCGTTTTCAGGCCGCGCAGATTGGCGGGATCCTCATCCGTGTAGTGCGTGATCTCGTCGGTGCCCGAGAAATACGCGCCGAGCGTCCAGCGGCTGATCCCACCGGTCGCCGGGTCTGGTTCGGAGTCGAGGCGCAGTTCCTGGTTCACGACCCAACGTTCGCGCCGCAGGTCGCTGAAGCCCGCATACGAGGCCGCCGTCCAGTCATCGTCGTAACTGTAGATTGAGCGCGTCCGCGCTCCGCTGGTAACCGTGGTGAAGCGCACGCCCTCCCATCCGCGGTACGTGCCGCGCAGACTGGCGGCGAGCGAACGCTGCTCATCACGGCCGGGCTGGTCGCTGGCGGTGAGACGACCGTTGTTGTCCAGGGCGAATTCATCGAAGCCGTTGTCGAAGTTGGCGGCGAGCCCGGCGGCTTCCCAGTGCCAGAGCGCGTTTGGATTCCACGTCAGGCGAAGGCGGGCGGTGAGTTCGTCCCGGGCGTTGGTGGCGCGGTTGAGCGTGACATTGCGGCGGAAGCCGTCGCTGGAGGTTTGCTGCACGGCGAGGCGAACCATGAGTTGCTCGGGCGCGACGGCCACGAGGGGCCCGCCGAGCGCGAAGCTGCCGGACCGCAACGCGTCGCCACCCACGCTGCCCTCGGTCTGGCCGGTCCAGAACGACGTGGGGGCGTTGGTGACAAGACGGACCACCCCGCCCGCCGCGTTGGCGCCGAAAGCACCGGCCTGCGGGCCGCGCAGCACCTCAACCTGGTGCACGTCGAATGTGCTGCCGATGGTGCCGAGACCGGTGAAGTCGAAGTCATCCACGAGGAAACGCACCGCCGAGTCCGGGGTCTCGCCCTCGTATTGGGAGTTTTCGCCGAGGCCGCGGATCTGCAGATAACGCGGGCGGGAGGTGGCGCCGGTCCAGGTGAGATTGGGAATCTGCTCGACGAGGTCACTGAAATGCCGGACCGACCCGGCGCGCAAGGCCGACTCATCGTAGATGGAAACACTGGCGGGAATGAGCGCGAGCGGGGCGGCCCAGAGGTCCGCCGTGACCCGGAGCGGCTCAAGCTGGAGGGGGTCCGGGGTGGAACTCGACCTCCGGGCAGGTTCAGCCAGCGCGCCCGGAGGTCGCGCTCCACCTTGGGTTTGCGCGTGGGCAGCCAAAGTGGCGGAGAACGCGATTGTGCAGAGGAGATGGCGGGCCGGGAATTGCATAAGAGTTGGTGCCCAACCCAAAACAGATCCCCGGCGTGAAACCGGCGGCGCACCATGCACCACCTTGCTTGTTTCCTTCGCCGGTATGATCCGTTTCAGGTTCAGAGGGTCGAGCGGCCGTACGTGCCACAGTCTCAGTCCTCCGCGGAGGACACCCCTACGAGCAGGCGCACGTTCGGCCGCGATTTATCCGCCGTCAACCACGTTATGCGTCATCTCGGTTTTCCAGTAGCGGCAGGCGCCCTGCCACTATCGTGAGATTCCAACCCCATAAACATGAAGGGCGCCCCTCGCGGGGCGCCCTGCATGACCTAACACCAAGCAAACCTTAGAACTACAAACAATGACCGTTTCCTAAAACGACGCACTGATGTACCCAGATAGACGCGATGATTTGGAAAACGTTGAATCTTTCCTGTCGGATTTTTTGTGAGTAAGTTTTCTGGAAAATTGTTGGCGTTTATAACTGGACCCCAGTTACTTGCAAATAAGGTAAGGCTCCGATCAATCGCACTTCAGTGCGTAGCTATGTCATAAATCTTCGATTATCATAAATCCATCTACACATCACAGATGAATTTCCGCCGGCAGCACGAGGCCGGCGTTTGTTTTTGCGGGCGCCGCTTTCAACGGATAATGGAATATTTTCCCCTCGAAATTCTTGAAGACCACCTCGTCGTCGGTGATCGCCTGCACATAGTCGGGGTTCACCGGCACCTTGCCGCCACCGCCGGGGGCGTCGATGACATATTGCGGCACGGCGTAACCGGTCGTGTGGCCGCGGAGTGCCCGGATGATCTCGATGCCTTTGCGGACATCGACCTTGAAGTGGGCGCCGCCCGTGATCAGGTCCATCTGATAAATGTAGTAGGGCCGCACGCGCATCCGCAGCAGGCGGTGGACGAGGGCCTTCATCACGTCGGCATCGTCATTCACGCCCTTGAGCAACACGCTCTGGTTGCCCAGCGGCACTCCGGCGAAGGAGAGGCGCTCACACGCGTCCTTCAGCTCCGCCGTGGCTTCCTTGGGGTGGTTGACGTGGATGCTCAGCCAGATCGGGCCGTGTTTCTTAAACACCTCCGCCAGCTCCGGCGTGATGCGCTGCGGGAGGAACACCGGAATGCGCGAGCCAATCCGGATAAACTCGACGTGCTTGATGGCGCGCAAACGGCCAAGCAGGTGGTCGAGTTTTTTGTCGGAGAGCAGGAGCTGATCGCCGCCGGAGAGCAGCACGTCGCGAATCTCCGGGTGCCCCTCGATGTAGCGGAGGGCCTGCTCGTATTCGGGATGAAAATTATAGTCCTGCGCATTGCTCACGAGCCGGCTGCGCGTGCAGTAGCGACAGTAGGCGGCGCAGCGGTCGGTGACCAGAAACAGCACCCGGTCGGGGTAGCGGTGCACGAGGCCGGGCACGGGTGAATGCTCGTCCTCGCCGAGGGAGTCGAGCATCTCACCGGAGGAGATGACCATTTCATCGCTGCGCGGGATGACCTGCTTGCGGATGGGACAGTTCGGATCGTCGCGATCGATCAGGTTGAAAAAATAAGGTGTGATCGCCAGGGCGAGCTTCTCCTTTGCAAACAGGCAGCCGGCCTTCTCCTCCGGTGTCAGGGTCATATAACGCTCCAACTGCTCAATCGTCGTCAGGCGGTTCTTGAGCTGCCAGACCCAGTCTTTCCAATCGGACCCCGGAATGTGCTGCCAAAGCCCCTGCCCTTCAAACCAGGTGGAGCGGTCTTCGGTGTAGGGCATGTTGGGGTGTAAGAGCTAGCTGGAATCACGCGGCTGTCAAATGGGGGGAATGGGCCGGGCGAAACCGGGACCCATTTCGACGAGGGCGGTGGTACGCAGCCTCCGGACACGGGGGTTCCGGACACTTTCTTGGCTCTTGTCGGCCCCGCTTGGCGGCCGCCACCCCTGAACGGCCCCCCGCAGGGACCAGCCTTCGCGCAAGGCTACGGCACGGCAAGCGCGGGCCCGCCCGGCCAATGGCATGATATCGGCGCAGGCAATTTCACCCCGAGCCAGGCCCAGCGGGTTAATTTTGCCGCTATTACACTTGGCAGGTACCCGCGAAGCCCTTTTCGTCGGGCTTTAATGCCAGCAACCAAACCCGCGATTCTCGCTCTCGAAGACGGTAGCATATTCCGTGGCGTGGCCTTCGGTGCCGCAGCCACCATTGCCGGCGAGTGCGTCTTCAACACCTCGATGACCGGCTACCAGGAGATCATCACCGATCCCTCCTACTTCGGCCAGATCGTGACCATGACCGCGCCCCAGATCGGCAATTACGGGGTCAATGGGGAGGACGAGGAGTCCCGCACGCCGAAATGCTCGGGCTTCGTGGTGCGCGAGGTCTCGCCCATCGTCAGCAACTGGCGCAGCAAAATGTCGCTCCAGGAGTATCTCGAAAAGTATGACATTCCCGGCATCAGCGAAGTCGACACCCGCGCCCTGACGAAGAAACTCCGGGTGGACGGGGCGATGAAGTGCTGTCTCAGCACACTGCCGCTCAGTGACCACGAAGCGGTCCAGCGCGCCAAGGCGTGGCACGACATGGCCGGGAGCGACTACGTGAAGGATGTTACCTGCCAGTCGCCCTACCTCTGGCGCGCCGAGGATGTCACCCGGCACAACGCGCAGTATCTCCCGGTCGGCACCCGGGGCGGCGCCACGTTTACGCCGACGACTAAATTCAAGGTCGCCGCTTTCGACTTCGGGGCCAAATACACCATCTACCGCAAGCTGATCCGCCACGGTTTCGAGGTGCATGTGTTCCCCGCCACCGCCTCCGCTGCGCAAGTGCGCGAATACGGAGTGGACGCGGTTTTTCTTTCGAACGGACCGGGCGATCCGGCCGCGCTGCCCTATATTCACCAGATGGTGAGCGGGCTGATGCCGGATTACCCGATTTTCGGCATCTGCCTCGGCCACCAGATGCTCACTCACGCGGTGGGCGGCACGACCTTCAAGCTCAAGTTCGGCCATCGCGGCGGCAACCAGCCGGTCAAGAACCTCGAAACCGGCAAAGTCTCCATCACGGCGCAGAATCATGGTTTCGCCACCGACCCCAAGTCACTGGAGAACCGCGGGGCGCTGGTCACGGAGATCAATCTGAACGACCAGACGGTCGAGGGCCTGCGCCACAAGGAACTGCCGGTGTTCAGTGTGCAGTATCACCCCGAAGCCGGCCCGGGGCCGAATGATGCCGAAGCGCTCTTCGCGGATTTCTATCGGATGGTGGAGCAGCGGAAGGCCGGAAAGATTTAGCCTGCGGAATACACGGAAACCGACCCGGTGTGCCGCGGCGGAGCGGGCCGCTCCGCCCTACCTCATGCATCGTGCGGTCAGCCAAATGTACTAGCCCGGATATTTCATCCATTGCTCTCCAGCGAAGCCCCAGAATGTTCAGAGATTCGTCCGGCCGTCGTAGGCGCGATGGCATCCGGGCTGATGACAAAACCGCCTGGCGGTTTTTGTTTTTTAGCCCGCATTTCCTGCACGCTTTCGATGACGCGCCCTAAGCTCAATCGTGCAAAAATTTGGGTGTTTGGCCGAATAAACACCCTGCCCCATTCGCCCGGGACTTGCCTCCGGGCTGGTTTAGGTTGAAACCATCCCCGTGAAAAAACTCGTTGGGCTTGTCCTGCTCGTGGCCGCTGGGTGGTTTTATTTTCACGAAACCCCGGCCGCCTGGCGCGGGATGCCCGCGGCGAAGGATCCCGTGCAGCGCGCCACCAAATTGCCCGCACCCTTCGGGCATAAAGGTTATACGATCACCCCGTTGGCGAACTACCAGGTGACCGCCGTGGTCCTCAGCCGGGCCCGCTACCACAATGACCGCAATGCCGGTCTCTGCCCCCTCGACCTCGCGCTCGGCTGGGGGCCCATGTCGATTGCCAAGGTCATCAATGACCTCTCGATCAGCCAGTCGGGCCGGTGGTATGAATACAGCTCCCGGGGAGAATTGCCGCTGGAGCCCAATGACATTATCGCGCATTCCGCCAATACCCACTGCCTGCCCGCTGACGACACTATCCGGAGCCAGTTACTGGCCGTGAAACGTCACGAAATCGTCAGTCTCGAAGGTTACCTCGTGGAGGCCACGGCCGCCGATGGCTGGCACTGGCGATCATCGTTGACCCGCACCGACACCGGCGGCGGTGCCTGCGAAGTCCTGTGGGTTACCGCGGTGAGCAGCCGGAAACTGTAGCCGGGGTCGCTGACCCCGGTCCGTGCAGTAAAGATCCTCGGGGCAAGCCCCGAGGCCTTTGAAAGTGGAGGGCTGGTCTCCTTTGCCGGGCGACGGCCCGGACAAGCGCCCCGGCGAAGGCCGGTGGACGATCCCTGGAACGCCAGCAGGTGTTAACGGGGCACACCGGGTTTGTTGCGTCAAACAACGGCGCGACCAGCCGCGGCCCGTCAGGAGACGGGCCCTCCACGTGGAACCGGCGATTAAACGCCTACCCCAACTGCGCCTCGAACTTCTTCGCATCCTCCAGCGTGTCCACCCCGATGGTCGGATCGTCGGTGGCGGCGATGGCGATGGGGTAGCCGTTCTCCAGGGCGCGAAGCTGTTCCAGTTTTTCGATTTGCTCGAGCTGGCCGGGCGGCAGGGCGACGAACCTTTCCAGAAAATCCGCCTGATAGGCGTAGAGACCGAGGTGCTTGTAGCAGGGATTGGCTGCAACCCAGGCATCGTCCACGGTCAGGCCGAGGTCGCGGGAAAACGGCATCCGGGATCGGGAGAAGTAAAGGGCCCGACCCTGCTTGGTCATGACGACCTTGACCTGATTGGTATTGTAGAAATCCACCACCCGCTTGAAGGGGGTGCAGAGGGTGGCCATCGGGCAGTCGCCCTGGATCAATCGCGCCAGCGCCTGCAGTTGACCGGCACTGACCAGGGGTTCGTCCGCCTGCACATTGAGCACATAACTGGCCCGAACGGTCCGGTTGGCCTGGGCAATCCGGTCAGTGCCGCTGGGGTGGTTGGCATCGGTCATAATCGCCCGGAAACCGGCCCCCTCAAGGCACTCGGCCAACAATTCGTGATCGACCGCAAACCACAGCGGATAGTCGGGCGCCTGGGCGGTAATTCGCTCCGCCACCCACAACACAAGTGGCTTGCCCTTAATTTGATGCAGGAGCTTACGCGGAAACCGGGTCGACTCCAAACGGCAGGGCACAATGATGGCAAAGGCGGGCATACAGGGGGCTTTAAGGTTGCAGGTCGGGGCACGACCGGCTTTTTAGCGTTTCCCTTTAATCCGACCACCCAGCCCTACCGCAATGGAAAAGAGCGATACAACGTCAGCCGCCACCCACGTGAAAGAACTTCTCGTGCAGAACAAGATGGGCATCCATGCCCGTCCGGCGGCGATGATTGTACGGGTGACCAACAAATTTAAGTCGGAGGTCTTCGTCGAAAAAGACGAGGAACAGGTGAACGGCAAAAGCATCATGGGCCTCATGATGCTCGCCGCGGCCAAGGGCACGAAGGTCAAGTTTCTCGCCACGGGCGAGGATGCCGCCCAGATGCTGGTCGAGCTCGAAGCGCTCTTCGCCAAGAAGTTCGACGAGGCGTGAGGGTAGGTCACCACGAAATACACCAAACACCCAAAAGAAAGCAGGCCGGTCTTTGACCGGCCTTTCGTTTTTCCGGCTTTAGGGCGTTTCGTGTATTTTGTGGTTTCTAAATCCCATAGAAACCCTTCGCGTTCCTTGTGGTGCTTGCGGCCAGTTCATCGTAACTCACCCCGAACACCCCGGCGCAAAATTCCGCCGTGTATCGCAGGTAGGCCGGCTCGTTCGGTTTGCCGCGGTGCGGCATCGGGGTCAGATACGGGGCATCCGTCTCGATCATCAGCCGGTCCAGTCCCTGCGCCCGTGCCGCCGCGCGCACCTGCTCGGCACTCTTGTAGGTGATGACACCAGTGAACGACCCATAACCCCCGCGCTGCATCAGCTCGGCCATTTCCAGCGGCCCTTCGCTGAAACAATGAAAGACCACCCTGCCCCAATCCACGCCCGACTCGTCGATCATGGTCACACATTCCGGGAAAGCGCCCCGGGAGTGAACGATCACCGGACAGCCCAGCCGCTTGGCCAGGGCCAATTGCTCGACGAAGGCCGCCCGCTGCCAGCCGAGGATCTTTTCGGCTTCCCCGGCCTCCTTCGGCAGATGAAAGCGGTCCAACCCGATCTCGCCCAGAGCCACCGGGGAGGGCTTGGGGTAGGGCGAATCCTCCGGATGAGCCGGGGTCGGAGGCGGCTCATCCGGAGGATTCGCCCTACCC
>JANMVS010000395.1:0-8842 GCA_031392885.1 Verrucomicrobiota bacterium | reverse complement strand
AGAGATAAGCGCTGAAAGCATCTAAGCGCCAAGCTCCTCCCAAGATAAGATCACAATCCGTCGCAAGACGGTGCAAGGTCCGGGTAGACCACCCGGTTGATAGGGCAGAAGTGCAAGCGTAGTAATACGTTCAGCTTACTGCTACTAATGACCTTGCCGGTTTATGCAGATACCAGTTTTTTAGGCGTTTATTTCACCTGCTTACATGCAGTTCGGTTTGTCTGAACTTTAATTCAATTTCTCCGCAAGGAGTACAAGTTTCCTGGTGACCATATACCGGGGGTTCCACCCGTTCCCATCCCGAACACGGCCGTTAAGCCCCGCGTAGCCAATGGTAGTAGGACGTTAGGTCCCGCGAGAGTAGGTCGTTGCCAGGTTTATGGCCCGGTTCTTCGAAAGAAGGACCGGGCCTCTTTTTTGCCCCGAGCTATGGGCTGTGAAAATTGAGCGCAAGAATCCGAATGTTATCGGGGATGTTGCCAACGTCCGGATTCTTGCGCTCAATTTGCTAACGTTCCCCATGTCATCTGCATCCAGTTTCAGCGATCGGCATCGTTTTTTTCGGCTCTTGCTGCTCGGCATCAATTTCGCGGCCGGCACGACCACGGCATTGTCTGCGGCTGAATCCACGACTGGATTCCTGCTTGTGGCCAACAAGGGTGATCAGAGTCTGTCGATCGTGGATCCGACGACGGAGCGACAGTTGGCGAGAGTGGCGGAGAACGGCGTCACGGGCCACGAGGTGGCCGCATCTCCGGATGGCCGCCGGGCCTTTGTGCCGATTTTTGGCAACTCCGGCGTGGGTAAACCGGGTACCGATGGATCGCTGATCCGCGTCATCGACCTGGAAAAACGCAGCGTATGCGGCACGATTGATTTCAGCCGAGGTGTGCGGCCGCACTGCCCTGTGTTCGGGCCGAAAAACGGGCTGCTTTACGTCACCACGGAGCTGGAAAATTCCGTGACCATCATTGATCCCGTCACACTCGGAATCCTCGGCACGATTCCCACCGGCCAGCCGCAATCGCACATGCTAGCCATCTCACGGGATGGTCGCCGCGGTTACACGGCGAATGTCGGGTCGGGCACCGTCTCAGTGCTGGATCTGGAGCAACGGTCTCTGCTCAGCACGATTCCCGTCTCCCCCATGGTCCAGCGCATCTCGCTTTCGGTGGACGACCGCTGGGCCTTCACGGCGGACCAGACCGCGTTGCGCCTCGTCGTCATTGATACGGCCACCAATGCCATCCACACCTCGATTCCCCTGCCAGGCACGGCCTACGGCACCGCCCCGAGTCCGGACGGTCGCTGGCTCGTGGTGACGCATCCCTCGGTTAATAAGGTCAGCTTGGTTGATCTGACCACGATGAAGGTGATACACACCTTGGACGTGCCCAAGGCTCCGCAAGCCGTCATCGTGCGGCCGGACGGGGCCGTCGCCTATGTTTCCTGCGATTCCAGCGGTCAGATTGCGGTTATTGATCTGAAGAGCTGGCAGGTGACCAGGCTGATCGACGTCGGCCCCATGGCCGACGGCCTCGCTTGGGCGCAGAATCGGTAGGAGTGTTGCCCGGCCTCAGAGAATGCCAAAAGGACGCTGAACTGAACCCACAGGCTGACAGCCCCGCGCCCGACGTTTAGGGGTTTTTCTCGTAGTGGTAACCCTTGTCCTTGGCCTGGCTCTCCAGCACCTCGAAGACATTCAGCTCAAGGACACCGTCCTTGCCCTTCATCTCCTTCATCTTTTCGGCCACCTCAGCGTCGCGCTTCGTCACGAGACCTTTGAGTTCAGTCTGCAGGGCGCGGCGTTCGGAGATTTTTTTCGCAATCAGCTCGTTGCGCACAGGCGCCGGCATCGCCTGGAACTTGTCGTCGAGCTGCTTCACGTCGATCGACTCGATTTGCTGGCGGCCGTTCATGACCTCGACGACGAGGTCGCCGCCGCCGGCGATGACCGAACCGGCCTCACCCTTGCCGAGGTAGGAGGAACGGTCGGCCATGGCTTCCGACGACAGGCTGGCCAGCACCGATTTGTTTTTTGCGGCGTTAGCCTGCTCGGCCTTTGACCCGTAGAGGATGATGGTGGTGTTCAGCTCCAGATTGAGCCGGATAATCGCCTGATCGTAGGAGGTATCGATTTTGATGGTGCCACCGTCCTGCAGGATTGCGGCGTAGGTGCCGTTGGTCAGGCCGGCGATCTCCCGCCAGACCTTCTCGGTGTCGCGGGCCGAGCCGCATTGCAGCGTGTTGATCAGGATTCCCTTCTCGTTCGCGAGCCGGCAGGCCTTCTGGTATTTGACATCGTCCTGATAGTCCATGTGCGGCGGGGCGTCGCCTACGAGGAAGATAACGCGCAGCACCTCCGGGTCGGTGCTCCACTGGAGATCACGCACGGCCTTGTGCAGCGCCTCGTTGACGGATTCCGGCGTGTCGCCGCCGCCATCGGCGGTGAAGGCGTGGAGATGGGTGTAAACCTCGTCGAGGTTGGTGGTCAGCCCGAACACCTTGGTGACGTAGGCGTCGCCGCGGTCGCGGAAGCCCACGAGGCCGAACTGGATCTCGGGCGTGGGCTGGGCGGACTTGAGCTTGTTGGCGATGGCCCAGATTTTCTGCTTCGCGCCGGCGATCATGCCGCTCATCGAGCCCGTGGTATCAAGGACGAAGACGACCTCCATACGGGGCCGGTCGGGGCGGCGAAAGGCTTCATGGGCGGACAGGCCGGAAAAGGAACAGGCAGTCGCGAGGACGCCGAGGAGGAATGATTTGAGTCGCATGGGGGGAAGACGTCCGGGAATTGAACATCTTAGAGCCCCACCCGGAGAAAATGTGCCGTGCGATCAGAACAGAGTGCCCGAAACATCCTCCACCAGCGAAAAACTGACACTCCCAATGGCTCGATAGACGGATGCACTTCACAACCTCCCGAACCCACACTCTCCCCGGCCCGAATCCCGCGTCCCCGTCAATCGCGCTTACTTCGCGGCGGGAGCAGGGGCGGGGGGCGGGTTCTTGCACGACTGCCACGCGAGAAAGCGCCAGTGGCCGTTCTCCTCGCGCCAGACGGCCAGGAAATTGAGATCGATTTCAACCTTCTGGCCCTGATTGCTCGCGTGGATGAGCACGCGGCCGTTCATCAGGAAGATGCCTGGTCCCGCGGACAGGAAAGTGCGGTCCTTGTAATCGAAGCTCTCGTAAACCGTGCGGTGGCTGACCAGCGAATCCATGTAGGAGGCTTTGGTGTCAACCTTGCCGCTGGAGTGGGCGTAGCGCAGTTCATTGGAAAAAATCGCGTCGAGCCGGGCGCGGTCACCGGCCTTGGTGGCGGCGAGGCGCTCATCGTCCGCGGCGGTCACGGCGGCGAGGAGCTTGTCATTGGCCATGGGCCTGGCGGGCATGTCGGCGGCGCGAAGCGGCCCGAAGGCGAGAGCGAAGAGGGGAAGGAGACGAAGCAGAATTTTCATGGGATAAGGGGTTGAGGCTTTCGACGACCGGCGGGCAGCAAACTCTCCGCGGCGCCATGGTGCAAGCTTCACCCGGCCCTTTGGCCAACTCAGGGCACGGTGGCGCGGAAGGCCGCGGCAAACTGGCCGAGCTCGGCGGCGGGGATTTCCGAGACCGCGAGGAAATTGAGGCCGCCTTGCGACCAGCTTTCCGTGTTGTAGCCGTTGCGGACGGACTGGTGGGCGGGGAGCAAACCCGTGCTTGCGGGCCAGATGAAGAGATTGATGGTGTGCTGGCGGCGATGAAAGATGAGTGCGGCCGCGGGGCGTCCGTCGATGTGCTCCAGCCGCCCGCCCGCTAGCGGAAATCCGGCGGCGGCGAGATCGACCACGGGTGGCGAGAAGTCGAGTTTGCCGGCGAACCACGGTTTCACGGTGTGCTGGTCGGTCGAGGCCACATCGGTGAGATGGCCGGCCTGAAGCGAACGGACGTGATCGTTGACGGCTTCGTCGACAAGGAGATTCGCGCGGGCGCGGGCGTTACCCCACGAAAAGCCGACGAGCAGTGCAAAGGCGAGTGACGCCGCAAGGCCGGTGACGCTCCAGATGGGCCAGAAGAGCGGGGAACGCCGCGGCGCCGGTCCCGCGGCGGGAACCGGCCCACCTTCGGCTTGCAATGCGGCGCGGATTTTGCCGGCGAGCTGAGGGGGCAGGGTGAAGTGGGGCAGTGACTCGCGCAACGCGGAGTGCCGGGCCCGAGCGGTGTCGGCATGGCGGGCGCAATCCGGGCAGGCGCGCAGATGGGCGGCGAGTTCGAGATGGCGGACGAGGTCGAGTTCGCCGTCGGTGTCGACGTCGATCAGGCTGCGGGTTTCGTTACAGTCCATGGGGTGACTCCTTTCCGGTGAGGGCATGGCCGGACGCTTTTCCTCGACAGCTGCGCCCACGGTCACGGCGCGGATGCCCGCGGCGACGAGGGGCCGGACTTGCACGATGTGCAAGTGAGCGATCGTTACATTGCGAATATCATCACACATGGCATCCCGCACGAAATGCCGTCGTTCGCGAAGAAGCATGGCGCGGCCGACCTGACCGCGCTCACGGCCTATGTGCGTTCGCTGGAGTGAACATGGGATTGGTGGCAGGTGGGAGGGCCGGCCGCCCACGAGTGGCGCCATCGCGGTGAAAAAAGGCTCGGATAATCCACGGTCCTGGTCTATTCACGGGCACAGTTGCCAACCCCCGTTGCCCCATGACTCCAATCACCGCGCGCCTCGCGATTGTCCTCCTCGGTTCAACCCTCAGTGCCTTCGCCCAGCCCAAGGCCGGGGAGAGCCCGGCGGATCATCTGCCGTCGCACATCGTGCGCCTGACGGCCTTCGGCGAACGGGCGGACTGGTCGGCCGACGGCAAAAAAATCCTGTTTCTCTCCAAAACATTTGGTGACGCGATGGAGATCGACGTCGCCACCCGCGCGATCCGCAACCTCACCGCGCATTATCCGCACCACGGCTACACCCGGGCGCTTTATCTCGCGAATGGCGACATTCTCCTGTCCGGCCCGGACGTCTTCGATCCGAAAAAGCCCGGGCAAGCGCGCAAGGATTGTTTTCTCTCCGTGCTCGACCAGCGCGGGGGCAAGCCGCCCGTCGCGCTCGGTGTGCGGTGCAATGAAGGCCCGGCCGTGTCGCGGCACCGGCTGCATGTGGCGTGGACGGAATGGACCGACCCGGCGCCGGGCGAGGGCAATCTCGCTCTCTCCAAGATGTTCGAGGGCGACCTCGTTTACACCGACGGCGCGCCCAAGCTCGAAAACCGGCGGCTGATTCTTGATAGTCACGACCTGCCGTTCCGCTGCACGATGGAGACGCAGAATTTCCGTGCACCCGATGAAAAGGAGCTCACGTTCAGCGCCTACATTGTGAATGGCACGAGTGCCGACGTCTGCGGCATCAACCTGGAGACGAAGCAGGTCGTGAAATACACCGACACGCCGGACACCTACGACGAGCCCGAGGGCATCTATCCCGACGGCCGCTACACGCTCGTCGAGTGCGACCGGCACAATCATCTCGGCACAGGCCACATCGATCTCTGGCGGCTCAAGCTCGACGGCAGCGGCGAATACAAGCGGCTGACCTGGTTCAGCGACTATCCCGGTTATAAATGCTCGAATCCCGTGGTGAGCGACGATGGGCGGTTCATCGCCTTCCAGATGGGCCGATCGGGCGATGCGGCCGGCGTCGGCCACGGCATCTTCGTCCTGGACCTCACGCAGGGTGGCTTGAACTGAGGGCGGATAGGTGCATGAAATACTGCAGCTGAACCACAGAGACACCAGCTGTCGCCAAGTCTATGGCTGGCAAGCCCCCTCCGGACTGATCTCTGTCAGCTGACCTCTGTCCTCTGGATTCACCGGCCGGTGGTTCGGGCCAAAGTCTCGGGACGGCAATTTCCGCAGGCTGTGCCTTCTGCCTAGCCCGGATATCCCGAGCAGCCGTGAATGCGGAAAAAGATGTGGCACAGGGTGTGGTTTCGGTTGCGAGCAGAGTGTGAAATATCCGGGCTAGCTCTTGAAGATGCCTTGGTGCCATTCGAGAAATTCTCTGGCGGGACGGGCACTTGCTTGTTTCGGCAGAACTTCGAGTGGCTGATTATCGAGAGCGTAGTAGTGCCGGCCGTTTTGGAATTCTTCCTTGATGCGCTTGCTCACCTTCACGCGATAATCATCGGGGGTGATGGTGAGATACCCCAAGTCGAATAGGTTATGCAGGTCGGAACGAAGGAGGATGCCGTTGTCGATCCGATGCGGGCCCTTTTCCGCATACGGTTTGATGTGGCCGGCCTCGAGCGCAGGAAGCGTCTTCTCACCGGTGATTGCGCAACGGCGTGAGTAGGCATCGGTCACCATGATTCTGAATGCACCCTGACCGAGACGGGGATGAACCAGCCGGCCTTCACCATAACGAGCTTGGTCGGACTCCTGAGCCTGCAACTCGGGGAATATGGCGGTGCGTGCGATACGCTCCTCCGCTTGCGCCCACAGGGCCGCACCCTCTGGAGTTGTGGTTTGGTAACCTTTGCCGGTTACGATGTTGTTCTTCCAGTCAGGCGGCACCGGGATCCACTGTGCACGCGGCCAGAAGAATGGCTGGGTAAGGATGGTGCAGCCCAGTTGCTGGTGAAGTTTATCCGGAGTGCGGTATGCGAGAATTTGTCGCTCCAAAGTTTTGTAATCGCCGACACCATTCTTTTCGCCAAACGCCTGCCAAGCCAACGGCAAGGGAAGAAACGAATGCCGCACATAGACTCCGCCACCGGCAATGAAGTTTAGCGGCGAGTGCAGCTTGAACAGGAAGAAGTCGCCTGGATTTATAGCCTTGAAGTTCATCTGGCTCTTGGGACGCCAAAAATTCACCTCGTCGGGCTGACGTGCAGCTAGAAAGTCAAACCAGTCGTTATCAGTGACTCCGACGAAAAACTTCATCTACATTGCAGCAAACTGGGCCTGTCGGTTTCAGGCAAAGGAAAAGGGCGGCTGGAACCGCTATAAGCAATCCGTGCGACCTGTGAAATCCGTGGTGTACCTCAGAGTCTTGGGATGGTGAGGCCTCCATCGACCATGAACACTTGACCGGTCGAGAAGGGGAAGTCACCGCGAGCCAAACTGGCGACAGCTTTACCAACGTCATCCGGATATCCCCAGCGGGGCTGGATGTTCAAACCGCCGGCGATGAGTTTGTCGTATTTTTCGGTCACTCCGGCGGTCATGTCGGTCTTGATGACGCCGGGGCGGACTTCATAGACAGGGATGCCGTCGGCGCCGAGGCGGGTGGCGAAGAGCTGCGAGAGCATGCTCAGGCCGGCCTTGGCGATGCAGTATTCGCCGCGGTTGATGCTCACCACCGTCGCGGAGATCGACGTGATGTTGATGATGCAGCCGCTGAACGCCGGATCGGCCTTTTTGGCGGCGACCATGTCGCGGGCGAAAGCCTGGGTCAGGAAGAACACGCCGCGAAGATTCGTGCCCATCACGTAGTCGTAGCTCTCTTCGGAGCTTTCGAGCAGATCGGCGCGGACCTTGGGGGCGACGCCGGCGTTGTTGATGAGCAAGAAGGAGCGGGTAGCAAGGAGCGGGTAGCGAGTAGTGTCGTTCCCGGAAGCAGAACCATCGCCTGCAAGCAGGCTCCTACAAAAGGCGCGGGTGGCGGTGAGGATGGCGGCGCGGCCGTCGGCAGAGCCGATGTCGCCGCGGGCGTAACCGACGCGGACGCCGTGGGCGCGGAGGGCGGCGAGAGGCTCGGCGACGGCATCCTCGGGACGGACACCGTTGATGACGATATCCCATTTCTCCGCGGCGAGGGCGGAGGCGATGCCAAAACCAATTCCACGCGAACCACCGGTGACGAGAGCTACTTTAGACATGAGCAGAAGGGGTTATTAACTACGGAACAAACGGAACACACAGAAGGAATTCTTACAGGAGGGAACAGAGAGAACTGAGGAAATGCATTTAACCACAGATTACACAGATGAACACGGATCAATTCAGGCAGAAGGGTTTTTTCGATCCGTGTTTTCCGTGAAATCCGTGGTCAATTCAGTGCATTAACCGTTTCGTGTATTTGGTGTGTTTCGTGGTGACACGGTTTGGTTACTTCAGTGCGGGGACATCCACCCAGGCGCGTTTGGCCCAGGAGGCGAGGCCGAGTTCGGCGAGCTGCACGCCTTTGGCGCCTTCCTTGAGGCTCCATGGGAACGGGCTGCCGGTGACGACGTGCTTCAGGAAGAGTTCCCACTGCACCTTGAAGGCGTTGTCGCACGGGCCTTGGTCGGGCACGCGCACCCAGCCGTCCTTGTACTTGATGGGGCTGTCCACGTCGGGATTCCAAGTGCAGCGGGGCGTGGCGGCGAGAGCCTGGGCCTTGCAATCGCGCAGGCCGGCGACGGCGGAACCCTGCGTGCCGTCCACCTGCAACGTGAGGAGATCATCGCGATCGACGCGGACGTCCCACGAGGAGTTGAAGTGGCAGATGACACCGTTCACCAACTCGAAGGTGGCGTAGGCGGAGTCGTCGGCGGTGCACTTGTAGGGCTGGCCGGCCTCGTCCCAGCGGGTGGGGATGTGGGTGGCGCCGAGGCAGGTGAGGGACTTCACCTCGCCGAAGAGATTCTGGATGACGTACTGCCAGTGGCAGAGCATGTCGACGATGATGCCGCCGTCGTCTTCCTTGCGGTAATTCCACGACGGACGCTGGAGCTTCTCGAACTCGCCGGTGAACACCCAGTAGCCGAACTCGCCGCGGACGGAGAGGATTTTGCCGAAGAAGCCGGTGTTGATGAGGTATTTCAGCTTGAGGAGGCCGGGCAGCCAGAGCTTGTCCTGCACGACGCCGTGCTTG
>JANMVS010000522.1:0-2725 GCA_031392885.1 Verrucomicrobiota bacterium | reverse complement strand
CGGCACCGCCGTGAGCCTTGAGGGTCGACTTAATTAACTCTTCGCTGTCATTTCCGCCGAGGGGCTCGCCGTTCGCCGGTTGCCCGACGAGACTCGGGACCGTCGAAGTGGGTGCTACGGGGGCGGAATCATCCCGCTGCTCTTGAATCAGTTGCATGACCGTGAGCAAAGCCACATCCTTTAGATTGGCTGAAATGTTGAGGCCAGAGGCCTGAATGTCAATTTTGAAACTCATACAACAATAATACGACAATTTGTATATTTGTCAATAAGATTTGACTTATGCCACCATCGAGACTCGTAACCCATCAATGGAATGTTGTTTATTGCAGGTTTAGATACCACCTGAACCACATGCGGGATCAAGGATTCGGCCATGATAGGGCTCGATGACTTCCGTGAGGAGACAGACGATGCTGCTGGGAGTGTAAAATTCACCGCCTCCCTGGCCCTCGCTCATCGCGAACTCGCCGAGGAAGTATTCATAGATGCGGCCGAAGGCGTCGTAGTCCAGCGTGGCGGGAATCTCGGAGACTTTTTTGAGCAGTTCTTTGAGGAGGGTGCTGGTGAAAAGATTGTAGGTTTTCGGGAGGACGCCCGCGAGCTGCGGGTTGTGCTTCTCGATGTCGCGCATCGCGGCATTGACCTTCGCGCCGATGTTCTCGGCTTCCGGGCGGTTGAGCAGGTAATCGAAACGCGCCTCCGGCGGCAGGTAGAGAATCCCCTCGGCGTGATAGGCGGGGGGTTCATTGACGCGTGAACCGCGACGGGACGAGGCACCGGCTTTTTCCAACGTGGCGCGCTGGGCAGCAAAACGGACCTCGGCGAAACGCAGGAAGATGAGACCAAGGACAGGCGCAGAGTATTCCTGGGACTTCAGACCGGAGTTGGCGCGAAACTGGTCGGCGGCATCCCAGAGCCGCTTTTCAAGTGCAGCGCTATCGGTATCTTTTTCAGATGGGGCGATCCAGAGCATATATTGGTTAAGCCATTAGCACAGCGTAGCCAAGGCTGGGCCGCAAGAGCTTACCCCTGCACACTTAGAAATGAACCTTCGCCGCCTGGGCGGCGCTGTGCTCCTGCCGGAGGTGGCCGTAGGTCTTCATCGCAAGCGCGCCGCCGTCCGAGTGCCCGAGCCAACGCGAGACGGTCGGAATATCGACTCCGGACTCGATACAGCGGGTCGCGAAAAGATGCCGGAGATCATGATGATTGATCGGTTTCAGGCCAACAGCCTTGCACGCGGATTCTAACGCGCCGAGGCAGCCGCCGACCCGCACGACCGGGGCGCTATCCGCTTCCGGCCCGCGCCGGCCTTTGATTTCCGCGAGAAGCGCGACGAGTCCCGGGAATAACGGCACAATTTGGTAGCTGGAACCGGATTTGGTGACGGGTATGGTGATCTCGTTTTTCACGGTGTCGACGTGACTCCAATGCAGCGCGGTCGCTTCACGAAGCCGTGCCCCGGAATACGTCAGAAACCGAACCATGTCGGCGCAGTCGAGCGACCAACGAGCACCCGCCGTCGTGATCCGTTTCACGATCTCCTGGAACTGTTTCGCTGAGGGCAGTTCAAGCCGTTTTTGCTTAATCCGTGCCTTGGCGATGTCGGCAGCGGGGTTTTTGTAGATTACTCCCAGCTCGCGCGCGATATCGAGAATCGCCCGCAGCGTGTCCACGCACTTGTTGAACGCCGAGGCCGACATGCCCTTGCGGACGGTCTTTACCTTTGGCGCGATAAACCCCGTGCCTTCACGAAGCGCCTTAGCGGCCCATGTCTGGCAGTCGGTCGGTGTGAGACGGCGGACATCGCGTTCCGCAAGTTCCGGCCAGGTCTTCAGGAGGGCCTTAACGGCGATCTCCCGCCGCAGCTTGGTGCCGGCGGCAAGGGAGGCATTGTTTGTGGTCCGCTGAAGATAGACGGCCGCGAAACGGCCGACGTTGGTCTCGTCTCCATTGCCGGACTCGTCCTCCGCCCTGGCGGTGATGCCTTGGGCGCGGACCTCCTTCTCGACATCGCCGAGCCGGAGCTTTGCGACGGAGGAAACGGTCGTGTCGCGGGTCCGCCATTTCTGCTTGCCGTTGACTTTGACGCGGGCGTAGTAGGTTCCGCTCTGTCGGTTGCGAAGCAGGTTCGTTACGTTGGTTCTTTCCCATCCCTTTTCATTTTTCCCATGTCCATGCGGAAAGTGTAGAAGAGGAGTGTGGAAAAAGCTAATTATGAACTTGATGCGCTTCCGTAAGTCAGTGTTTGTTAAATAAATGCCCGGGTGGTGGAATTGGTAGACACGCAGGTCTCAGAAGCCTGTGCCTAACAGCATGCGAGTTCGAGTCTCGCCTCGGGCACCATCCTTCGCCAAGCAACGCGAGGACGAAGGATGTCCTCCGTCGACTTGGCGTAGGAGGACATTTCACTCCCGTCGCGGCCCGAGTGACTACGGATGGCAGGCCATCCGTTTCGCCGCGCGCAGGCGGACCACGGTCGCTCACTTTAAATGAGCGCGGCTTTTCGGTATTCATGGCAACCGCTCAAACGTCTCGCGCAGCGTGAGGCTCAGGCGGTCCTGCCGGGCCTGCATCTGCCGATAAAGGGGCAACCGCTTTTTTTCCGGAGCGCAACGGGTGCGTTCGTTCACCGCCACCGCGTGCGCCGCCAGCGCGGCCAGGCTGGTCTTGTCCCCGGCGCGCAACCCCGTGCACCAGACGGCCTGCAGGGCGCCGCCGA
>JANMVS010000507.1:0-2324 GCA_031392885.1 Verrucomicrobiota bacterium | reverse complement strand
CGCACTCTGCCACGTGGGCAACATTTCCCACCAGCTCGGCCGCGCCACCGGGGGAGACGAACTGCGGGAGAAGATAAAAAGCAACGCCGCCCTCACCGAAGCCTACGGCCGGATGACCGAGCATCTGGCGAGCAACCAAGTCGAGTTAACTAAATCATCCCTAACCCTGGGCGCGCCACTAACGCTCGATCCGGCGAAGGAACGCTTTACCGGCGAAGGGTCTGCCGCGGCGAACGCGCTGCTTTCCCGCCGCTATCGGACTCCGTTTGTCGTGCCGTCGTTGGCGTGAGACCAACGTCCCCTCGTTTTTTTCACTTCGCGCAGCAGCGCCGGTAGGGCCGGACCGCTGGGCCGGCCGCGAACGTCCTTACGGCGCACCCAGCGGTCGAGGCTCCTGCACTCGTCCCGGTCGCGCCCTACCCGCCTGCGCCAAAGTCTAGAATTAAATGGACGGGTGCATCTTCACCGGGCGGCGGGCGGGGAACCACGTTCGTGCTGGAGGAGCCAGGTGTAGAGTTCCGGATCCGCGTAGCTTTCCGTCCAGGAATCGTGGCCGGCTTCAGGATAAATGGTGAACTTCACGTCCGTGGCGCCAGCTTGCTTCAGGGCGGCGATCATCCATTCGGATTCCGCCAAGGGCACGGCGGGATCCTTCGCGCCATGGAAGGCCCAGACGCCCAGGCCCAGGAACGCCGATTTTTTCTCCCGGGCCGAGCGGCGCGCATCAACGGGCTGACCGCCGCCGCAAATCGGCACGATCGCCGCGAACCGCTCGGGATATTTCAGTCCCACGCTCCAGGTGCCGTAGCCGCCCAGGCTCAAGCCGGTGAGATAAATCCGGCGGGGGTCGGACCGGTACCGCGCGGCTACTTCATCCAGCAAGGCGAGCACGGTGTCGTCGTCCCACGATTGGCCGGCGGGACATTGCGGCGAAACCACGATGAAACGGTCCCGGAGCAGCGCGGTCGCCTGCTCGCGCCGGGCGCGGTCGAGGACGGATTCGACGGGAACGGCGGGCGCGCCGGCCTCGGGCACCGGCGGGGGCAGATCTCCCCGGAGGAGTTTGGGCGGACCATGCTTGGCGACGAGCCACGGATCCGTGCCGCGCTCGCCGGAGCCGTGGAGGAAAAGCAGCACCGGCCACAACTTCCCGGTTGCCGCATCGTAGCCGGTGGGAAAAGACAACAGGTATTGGTAGCCGACGGTCTTGGTGATCGTTCGCTGGAACGACTCCACGGTCTGGGTCTCGGCGGCGGGCGTGGCGCCGGCGCCGAGGAGGGGTAGGAGGAAAACCAAGAGCCAGCGGGCAGGGGTGGTCATAATTTATTTCCTTTGGGTCAAAGGCCCCGAAGCTTGCTTCGGGGCATCTTTACTTGGGTCCGATGATTTACGTTCCGTAGAGCCGGTCGCCAAAGTCACCGAGACCCGGCAAGATATATTTGCGGCTGTTGAGCGCGCGGTCGAGGGCCCCGGCGTGGATGGGCACTTCCGGATGGGCCTGCTGCAGCGCCGCCACTCCCTCGGGCGAGGCGACGATGCAGACGAAGACAATTTCCATGCCCCCGGCCGCCTTGATCACGTCAATGGCCTGCACGGCCGAGCCCCCGGTGGCGAGCATCGGGTCAACGACCACGACGCGCGAACCGGCGAGCGGCGGCAGCTTGCAATAATAACTGCGCGCCACCGCCGTCGCGTGATCGCGTTCCAGGCCGACATAGCCGACGGACACGTCGGGAAAGGTGTCATGGAATGGCTGCAACATACCGAGGCCGGCGCGCAGAATGGGTACAACGACGAGAGGCTTCGCCAGCACGCGGCCCGGCATCGACTCCATTGGGGTCTCGATCAACTTCTCCTCCGTGGCTAGGTCGCGGGTCGCCTCGAGCGCGAGTAGCAAAGAAATCTGGTAACTCAGGGTGCGGAAAAGCGCAGGCTTGGTGGTCTTGTCGCGAAGGTGCGTCAGCACGTGGGCACCGAGTGGATGTTGCAGGAGGTGGAGGGGCATGGCGGGAGGGACGGTGGACGAATGACGAATGACAGAGGACAGCGGTTAGAACAAGCTGGGTCTTGTCTGCTGCCCCGGGATTATGCCATGGGCTGTAGGGCTGCCGCTCGCCGGCAGGCCCGGCGGCAAGCGCCGGTCCTACACCCCGATAGGTGCACGGGCCAGATTTCGCCTCTTGTACGTCAACGGCCTGACTCCGGCTCAACACGGCAGAAACAACCGCTTACGGCTGCAAGGTCAGCGTGTGTTGCACCGGGCCGGGCCGCAGCGGGGTCGGCTCACCTTTGAGCCAGGCGTCGTGCCCGGCGCGGTAGTAGGG
>JANMVS010000497.1:0-8456 GCA_031392885.1 Verrucomicrobiota bacterium | reverse complement strand
CGCCCGCCCCGCCTCGGTGCCGTTGATCTTCACGATGATCGTGGCCTACGCCACGGCCGAGCGCGAGGCGCTCACGGCCATCACGAGTGACCCGGACAAGTTCGTCAACGCCGGGCCTTTCCTCTTCCTGCTGGCCTCGTTGCTTGTGCTCGCTTTCGGCCCCGGCAAGCTGTCGGTCGACCACCTGCTGGGACGGAATAAATCGGGGAGCTGAGGTCAGAGCGGCAGACGAGGCAGAACGTCCGCGTACGGACCCTACGGGGAAACGCCTGCACCGTGACAGGCGCTGTTACCTATTTAGCCTCGCACATTAGGCTGACCGCACGATGCGTGAGGTAGGGCGGAGCGGCCCGCTCCGCCGCGGCGCACCGGGCCGGCGACGAGTGCGAAGCCTCGGCGGCGACGAGTGCAAAGCCTCGGCGGTGCGCCCTACCTGTCAGGCTAACGTGCGAGCCTCAATAGGAGCTGGTTGAGGTGGAACCCGGCCGCTGGACGCGTTGGTCTTTCCGCCTGCTCAAGCCAACCCGTCCGGGGGCCGGGTTCCCCCCATCGGCCCGGGCGGATTGAACAGGTCCTCGTACGCGAAGATCATCGCCCCGAACATCAGCGGTAGCGTGAAAATTACCCCGATGATAAACCCGATGAGGCCCAGCATCCCCAGAATCGCGCCCAGCAGCAGCACGAAGAAGACGCGGAACCATTGCTGGGCCACAACCCGCCGGCTGACTTCCATGGCGGTCCACGGACCCAGGCCGCGGTCGATGACCAGCATGAAGGTAAAGGCCCATGACACGGAAAGATAAACCGCCACCAGACCCCCGGCGCAGATACCGGCGGCCATCACGGGCGAGAACGCGGGCATCGTGCTGGTGTGCGTCAACCCCGATTTAACGAGAGTGATCAGCAGCGGAGCGAAGAACGGAACCATCACCAGTAGAATGAGGCCGGTGGACAGCAGCGTGGCCAGCATGAGCGGCACCAAAGCCTTGCTGAAGCCGGCGAACGCGTCGCTCACCTCGCGCGGTTCGCCCCGGACCTTGCCGAGGTAGTAGTAATACAGGCCGCCGTAGAAAACCCCATTCAGGAAAAATCCCGACAAGAAGCCCACGAGGGGAATCAGGCCCAGCGCGGTTTGCACCGCGACGATAAGCAAGGTGATGCCGACCAGCGCCAGGAAATTGGCTTTCCAGAGTTCGAAACTCCGGGCCAGGCAGTCGAAGACATCAATGGAGGCATTGCGCGCGATCAGACCGGCGGCAATCGAGCTGGCGTCGCCCGTCATCGGCTGGGGGATGGCCGCTTCGGCGGACACCGCCGGGACGGCGGGGATTTCAGGGGCCGGAACCGCAGGCGGCGGGGTGCCGCTGGCGCCGCCCGAACCGAACTGGGCAAACTCCGGAAAATCAGCGAGGGTTTTCCATTCTGGGTCGTCGGCCCGGCGCACCTTAGTCTGCAGGTTGGCGCGGCCGCCCGCCATCCATTCGTGCAGTTTCCCGGCCGTGACCGGCCCGTATTCCTTCCCGTCCGAGCCCATGATGGTGAACATAGTGGCTCAATACTCGCGAGATAGGGCGGGGCGTCAACGCTCGGCTGGTGGCGGTTAGCCCGGATATTTCACACTCGTCACGAGATTTTGGCGGTGCTCGACGACTCTCAGCCCGCGTGGGTCCGGGACTTTGTCGGTCATGCGGGCTGTTGGGCAACAGCCCTTACCGTTTCATTGCCCTCACTCCTCGCCGGATTTCTCCCGGACCCGCTGCCGGAGACTCTTGGTGAGTTTTTTGTGATGGGACTTGTGCTGCTGCTGCGCCGAGCGGTCGACCCGGCGCACCTCGTGGGCGGTGGCGCGGCCGAGGCGGAGGTAACTCTGCCAGCGGGCGAGCTCAAGTGAGCCGTCACCCAGTGCGGTCTGAATGGCGCAGCCGGGCTCCACGGTGTGGCTGCAATCACCGAAGCGGCATTGGGCGGCGAGAGTGGCGACATCGCCAAACGCGGCATCGACGCCTGCGCCGGCGTCCCAGGGCTGGATTTCGCGCATCCCGGGCGTGTCGATCACGATCACCCCGTTCGGGGCGACGAGCAGCTCGCGTTGCGTGGTGGTGTGCCGGCCCTTGCCATCCACCTCGCGCACTTCCTGCGTGTCCTGCAGATTTTCCCCGACCAGCCGGTTGATCAGGGTGGACTTGCCGACGCCAGACGAGCCGAGGAGCGCAATGGTGGTGCCGGGCGTGAGGTAAGGGGCGAGGGCCTTGAGGCCGCGGCGGGTCTGCGCGCTGACGATGAAGATGGGGACGGCGGGCGCCACGCTGGCGATCTCGGTCTTCAGGGCCGTGGAGTCATCGTTCGCGAGATCAGCCTTGTTCAACAGGATGACAGGCTGTGCGCCGCTGGCCCAGGCGGCGGCGAGATAACGCTCGAGGCGGTGCAAGTGGTAGTTGCCGTCAAGCGCGCTGACGAGGAACACGGTATCGACGTTGGCGGCGACGACCTGCTCGATCTCCTCCTGCCCCGCGGCCTTGCGCGAGAACTTCGTCCGGCGCGGCAGGATGGCGTGGATGTGGACGCGGGCTTCCTCGCCCTCCTGCGGGGTCACCGCCACCCAATCCCCGATGGCGGGAAAGGCGGCCTGCGAGGCGGCGGTGTTGATGAATTTACCCGAGCACGAGCCCAGCTTGGCCCCGAATTCGCCGGTCACCTCGAAGTAACCCTTGAGCTCCAGCGTGACCCGTCCGGGTACGCAGCCCGCCGCCGCGTAGGGCGCGAAGGCCGTCGCGAAAGCATCATTCCAACCGAGGGCGGCGAGGGTCATGTGGGCTTTAAGCTGCCACGGACCGCCGGTGGCGTGCAACGCCGCGCAAGCCGGGCTCGCGGGCGAGCAGGCGCGCGAAGTAGTTGATGGCGCCGCGCAATTTGAAGGAGCCGATGGCGGGGTGGTTCTCGTGTTTCACCCACCGTTCACAACCCGTGCGGGCGTTGAGCAGCGGCCAGCTCAACTGCGGCGTCGGCGGCACAGCCTCGTTGATGAACGGGGCGATGGCTTCGATCGCGGCGAGCGAGGGCAGGGGGTCCATGGCAAAAGGAGGGGAGACGCACCGTGCTCTTGTGGTCGAGTCTGGTCAAGCGCCCGGCCACTGTGCCGCCGCTCAATCATTGCCCGTGTGCGGGCGGCTACTCCCCCCGAGCAGTTTTGAGCCCTCGGCGCCCGCCCGCCAGAAAAGGGCGGTGTGACCCACGGCGCCGACGCAGAGGCACGGGGCTTGAGCTTCGATCTGGGTGACCAGGGCGGCCCGTTCGTGGCGGTCGGAGCCCTCGAAGCGCAATTTGATCAACTCGCGCGCGCCGAGCAGACGGTTTAGTTCGGTTAAGAATGCCGGCGTCAGGCCCTGTTTGCCGACACGCAGGGAGTCGGACATCGTTTGGCCGAGTCCGCGCAGCTTGGTTTTTTGGGCGCCGGTGAGGGAGGGAGGGGACATGCATGACGCATGACAGGAGGAGGCGTGATTGTGAAAGCAGGAAAAGAGCGAAAATCCCCCCGCAACGCATGCTTGGCATCCGCCAAGGGATGCTGAGTGGTCCGGGGCGACCGGGACTATCCTTCTGCCATGCTAACGGTTACTCACTCGTCCCCGGGTCACTCATCCTTCGTGCCAGGCTGTCCCGTCCCGGCTGCGCTCGGCTTGCCCCCCAAGACGTCTCCGCCCGCCCGCCCTTTTGTCTCCACGATTCACTATTATGGCATCGCGCCCCCTCCGCGCATCTCGTGGCTTGCCGTGCTGCTTTCGGCCGGGCTGCACGCCGGGCTGATTTTTGGCTTTTCGTACAAGGCTCCTCCGCCCAAACGGTTCGTGTTCGACGACACGCCATCGGCGATGCTCATCATGCCGGATTTGAAAGAACCGGAGGACGACAAGCCCAAGGAACTCAATGATGATGAACCGATCGAGGCCCCCAGCGTGGCGGTGCCCATGCTGGCCGATATTCCCGTGCTGGTTCCCGTCGATGCCGCATTCACCCAACTGCGCGACCTCACCATCCCGGCGATGATCGAAGGGGCGGCGAACAGTGTCATCGCCATCCCGCTCCACATTCAACGCGGCCGTCCGGACACAAGTGCGATCAAGGACCTGTTCAACATCGCCGACCTGGATCGCAAACCCGAGCCCATCGTGCAGACCCCGCCGGTATTTCCCTATGAGTTTAAGGCGGAGATCACGGATGTGGACGTCCGGGTGGGTTTCATCGTGACCTCACGTGGCGACGTGATCATGCCCTATGTCATCTCGAGTACCCACCACGGTTTTGAACGACCCGCCTTGGAGGCGGTGGTTAAATGGAAATTCAAGCCGGGCATGCGGGGCGGCCGGAAGGTGAACACCCGCGTGGTGCAGCCGATCAACTTTAATGTGACGGAGGGAAATTAGACCGGGTTGGCAAAATCCGTCTATCATCTTTCCGCCCGTAGCCAGAGGCCTCCGCGCCTGCGGGGTGGCCGCAAATTCAGACCGCAACCGTTAGGGTGAAACAAATGTATCCGGCGGCAGCTCGCGCCATTGCCCGGCAGAAAGGTCGCCCAGTTCGAGGTGGCCGAAACGAGCGCGGTGCAACGTGAACACCTCGCAACCCTGGCTCGCGAACATCCGGCGCACCTGATGATAGCGGCCTTCGGTCAGCGTCAGTTCAGCCTCGCAGGGCGAAATAATCTTCAACTCCGCCGGGGCGCAGGGCGTCGACTCGTCTTTCAGTAGCAGTGTGCCGCTGGCGAATAGCGCGACGAGGCCGGCGGGCAGGTCGGCGCGGAGGGTGGCGCGATAGACTTTGGGCACCTTGTGCTTCGGGGAGGTCAGCCGGTGCACCAGTTCGCTCTGGTCGGTCAGGAGCAGCAGGCCGCTGGTATCCTTGTCGAGCCGGCCGATGGTCGTGACAGGCGGATTGCGTTGCCGCCAGCGCGCCGGCAGCAGGGTGTAGACATTCGGGCCTTCACGCTCGTCGTGTGAACACACCAGTCCCACCGGTTTGTGCATGAGCAGGAGCAGGCTGTCCGGTTGGTCCAACGCTGCGCCGTCCACCCGCACGTCGGCGGGATTCGCCTTGGCGCCGAAATCATGTTCAACCGTGCCGCGAACGGTCACCCGACCGGCCTGAATCCAGGCGCGTGCCTCGCGGCGGGTACAGTAGCCGAGGTTGGCAAGGAGTTGGTCGAGGCGGCGCGCAGCGGAAGGCATGGTGACTCCTGCACCAAACAAGCCCGTCCCGTGCGGCGCAAGCCCACGCGCCACATGGGTTGCGCTGCACAAATCCCGCACCAAGCTGTCCCCTTCCCGATGAAATGGCTGCTGCCCATGCTTTCCGTGGTGTTCTGCGCGATGTCGCTGCTGACGGTCATCCGGGCGCCGGGCACGCGGCCGGCCTGGATGCTGGCGGTGATCGTCACGGAATACGGGCATTGGCTGCTCGTGCTGCCGCTGGGCCTGGTCCTGACCGCCTATAGCACGGTCGAAGGCGCATGGCGCGGCACGGTCTTCGTGCTGGGGGCGGTGACCACGGCGGGGTTTCTGCGCCCCGCGGTCACGGCTTGGTTGATGGCCGGGGGGTTGAAAAAAAATCTGGCTCGATCGTTCGGTCCGGCGGCGACTGCGGCCGTGCCCGTCTGGAGCTGGGGGCGTCTGCTCCTCGGCTGGCGGACCCGGCTCGGTGTCATCCGCACCGCGGTCTACACCCGGTCGGGCGAGGTGGAGCTGAAGCTCGATTTCTATTCCGCCGCTCCGGGTACGAATGGCGGCCGGCCCGCTCCGTGTGTGGTTGTCCTCCACGCTGGCGGATGGGAAAGCGGCGACCGGCAGCAACTCGCCGAATACAGCCATCGGCTGGCCGGCCGCGGTTATGCGGTCGCGGCCATTGATTACCGGCTGGCCCCGCACTGGACCTGGCCGGCGCAGAAAGAAGATGTGTTCGCCGCCTTGCGCTGGCTCCGCACCGAGGCGGAGCCATTGGGCATCGACCCCGACCGGCTGGTGCTGTTCGGGCGCTCGGCGGGCGCGCAGCTGGCGATCGCCGCGGGGTATGCCGCGCGCGACCTCGGGGTGTGCGGAGTCATTTCTTTCTACGGGATGGCGGACCTGCGATTCGCTTACTCCGTGGCCCGCGAGCATGATTTTTTGGAATCCCGCCGGCTGCTGCGGGGCTTCCTCGGCGGCAGCCCCGGCGAGGTGCCGGACAAGTACGACGACGCCTCGGCGTACCGCCTGCTCGATCGGAATACGCCGCCCACCCTCCTGGTGCACGGTGCGCTCGACACGCTCGTCTGGCGTCGGCACAGCGACTGTCTCGAGACCGACCTGCGCGCCATTCCGGTGGCCCATTATCACCTGGCACTGCCTTGGGGCACGCACGCTTTTGATCTCAATACCGACGGACCGGGCGGCCAACTGGCCGACTACGCCGTGAGCAGCTTCCTCGCGGCCGTGACGCGGAGAGGAGTTGGACCCGCGGCGCCAGCCGGTCGGTTGGCGGATTATTAAACCTCCGCGCAATCCCTCGCGACCGTCACGCGCTCAGCTCCCACCGGTTTGTAACGTAATACGTTACAAACACTCCGGGCTACCAGGCGGTGCGTACGCCGCCGAAGAGGAAGCGCGGGGTGCCGGCGTTCACCACGCCGTCAGTGCTGCGGCCGGTCTCGATGCGGGCGTCGCCGATATTTTCCACGGTGAGGAACAGTGAAGCGAGGGACGTCAGCGGATAACTCGCGTTCAAATCCGCGATCACCACCGCCCCGAGCATCAGCAGGTTCTCATCATCTTCGAACTGGCGGCCAAGCCAGCGGACCCGGGGCGTGAAAGTCAGGCCGCGCGGGGCGCGCCAGGTCGCCCCGAAGGAGGCGCTTTGCCGCGGCACCTGCGCCAGGCGCCGTCCAACCAGGGCGGGGGCTAAGCTGGCGTGCAACACAGCGGTGTCGTCGTACAGGTAGCTGGCGCTGAGGGTGACGGCCGCCGCCGGCCGCCACTCGGCCGACAGTTCGGCTCCGCGGACGCGGGTGCGGTCGAGGTTGAGGCGCTGGCGGCCGACACCGGTGGCCGTCAGGGTACCGAAGAGCGGGAATGTCCCGGGACCGCGTGCCACCGTGACGTTCCCGACCGCAGCACGGAGTTCGTTCCAAAAGATCGCCGCGCTCAGGATGAGGTCGTGCACCGCGTAATCCACGCCGATCTCCGCGCTGGTCACGCGCTCGGTTTGCAGGGCGGCGTTGGCTTCCGTGATGATGTTGCCGGCGCGGAAGGGGCGGTAGAGTTCATTCAGGGTAGGCCGGCGAAACGCCTGCTGCGCCGCGGCGCGCAGACGCCACGCGGGTGTCGCCTGCCAGATCAGGCCGGCGCTCGGACTGAATTCGACCCCGGCGCGCCCGACAAAGCGATCGTCGCGACTCAATGAGCCGGTGGCGAGATCGCTCTCGCGGCGATGGCCATCGCGTTCGCGCCAGGAGTCGAGCCGCGCCCCGACCGTTGCCCGCAGATCGATCGCCAGCGGTTGTTCCCGCAAGGCAAAGATTCCGCCGATGTCCTGGGCCCCGCCCGCGACGCGCCGCCGGGTGTAAGCGCCGTTGGTGAACGTGAAATGCTCGCGGGTCTCGCCGCGCACCCGGCGCAGATCGGCCCCGGCGGTGGTGCGGGTGCCGTCGGGCTGCGTCCAGGTGCCGGTCCAGGCGGCACCGAGGGCCGTGGCGGGCACGGCAAACTGGTCACTCGCGGGGGTCTCGGCGGTGCGGGTCGCGTTCACTGCGCTGAAGGTACTGGCGAAGGTCTGGTCCTGACCGTAGGCGCTCGCGGTCCAGGCGAAGGCCGGGGTGGCTTGCGCCTGCAGGGACACGGCGCCGAAAGTTTCGCGCGCGGCATTGCGCTGGTAAGGCGTGCCGTTGCCGCGGGTTTCGGCGAAGGTGCGGGCGGTGAGGGTGAGCTCGGCGTCGGCGCCGACGGGCTGGCTCCAGCGCGCGGTGAGCCAGTGGTGCCGGCTGCCGGCCGGCACATCGATGAGACCGCGGCGCTCAGGCGCGACCAAGGCAAAGCCGTCCGTGGTGAAGTCGCGTCCGGCAACCTGCAGCGTGCCTGGGCCCAGCTTCTGATTGAGCGCCAACTCGGCACTGCGGGTGGAAAATGCTCCCCCCAACACCGTCCCGCGGCCAGCCTCAGGCCAATCCAGTTTGTAGTTTAATAGACTACTAACCGGGTTGGGTGCACCGGCCAGCCGGCCGGAGGGCTCCGCGGCAGAGTAACCCACTCGGTTACTCTTGACCGGGGTGGTCAGCAATTGCACCACGCCGCCGAGCGCGGCGTTGCCCCACGCGGTGCCACCGCCGCCACGCACCAGTTCGGCCCCGGCGAGGGTCTCGCGCGGCACTTTACTCCAGGCCACCCAACCGCCGAAAGGATCGTTGAGGGGTATGCCGTCGAGCAGCACGAGCG
>JANMVS010000485.1:0-1809 GCA_031392885.1 Verrucomicrobiota bacterium | reverse complement strand
TCGCCGCCTGCGCCGCCTTTTCCAATTCAGTCTGGCCCACCGGCACCACCGGGCGCTGTCCGCCGACGCCGGCGACATAGATCGCGCGCTGCCGTTTGCGGCCGATGTCAGTGTGGGGTTCGCTCATGAGGTGGGGCGCGCTGAGCAAAGCGCAGAATTCCAGCCTTGTCGATAGGCCGGTTGCGCCCGCGGACCGTTCCGCGGGCGCCGGAAACAAGCCGAAGGGTCAGCGGAGCACGTCGATGCCCGCCCCGAAGTTGATATGATAGGCTGTCCCGGCCAGCACGAGGGCCGGCACGGATTTGACGCCCGACTTTTCCGCCTCGGGCACGCGCGACTTTGCCTGGCCCAGATGGACGACCTCCACGTCGTAGCGGGCGGGGTCGAGCGCGGTCACGACGCCGGTCTCGGCGGCAACGCAGACGGGACAACCGGCATGATAGAAGATGGCTTTGGTTTTCATAATTTGGCTTCTGATGGTTTTGAGATGCAGCGGACGGGATGTCCGTGCGACCGACCCATTCTGCCACGTTCCGCCGGATCCGGTAGGACGCACGATTCGGTGAGAGGGCACCGTTTTGTTCCCTCGTGCATTTGCCCCGGCACTGCTGCTACACTGGCCCGATGAAACCCAAGCCCCGTCACCTCAGCCTGCCCGATCGCAAAGCCTACCGCCGGCTCGAGGATGTCGTGGGCTGCAAGTGGTCGGCGGCCGTGCTGGCCGCCATCGGCCGCGGGGTCGTGCGCCCCGGGCAACTGGAGCGGTTCATCCCGGGGATTTCGACGAAGGTGCTGAACGAGCGGCTGCGTAAACTCATCGCCTACCAGCTGATCACCCGCCAGGAATTTCCCGGCAAGGTGCTCCGCGTGGAATACGGCCTGACCGGGACCGGCCGTGACCTATCGGCCATCATAGAGCGGATCCGGGACCTGGACGAACAACACTCCCGCCGGGAGGAGTGATCAGCGCAACCCGCACGCCTTGCGGGCGCGGGCCATGGTCTGCTCGGCCACGGCGCGGGCGCGCCCGGCGCCGTCACGGAGAACTTGCTCCACGTAGTCGGGATTGGCCGCCAGCTCCACGCGCCTGGCGCGATACGGCGCGAAGAAATTCCAGTAGTGCTCGAACAGCGCCTTCTTCAGGTCGCCGTAGCCGAGGCCGCCGGCGCGGAGCCGGTTCTCGTAGTCGGTCGCGACTTCCTTCGTCGTGAAGAGCCGCAGCAGTTGAACGGCAAGATTCTTGTCGGCGTCGGGCTTGGGCTCGGCGGACGTGCGCGAGTCCATGACGATGCCCATGATTTTTTTGCGGAGCGCCTTCTCGTCACCGAAGATCTCGATGGTGTTGCCGTAGCTCTTGGACATTTTCTGGCCGTCGAGCCCGGGAATGCCTGCGACCGCCTCAGCGATGCGCTCCTCCGGCACGACGAGGGTTTCGCCGTAGGTCTGGTTGAACTTGATCGCCATGTCGCGCGTCATCTCAAGGTGTTGCTTCTGGTCGCGGCCAACGGGCACGACGTTGGTGTCGAAGAGCAATATGTCGGCGGCCATGAGCACCGGATAGGCAAAGAGGCCGAAATTGGGCGAAAGGCCTTTGGCGGTCTTATCCTTGTAGCTGTGCGCGCGTTCCAGCAAGCCCATCGGCGTGAGTGTGCCCAACAGCCAGGTGAGTTCGCAGACTTCATGAACGTCGCTCTGGCGCCAGAAGACGGACTTGACCGGATCGAGCCCGCAGGCCAGCCAGTCGAGGGCGATGCCGCGGGTGTAGGCCAGGCGCTCCTTGGCGTCGGTGATCGCCGTCATCGAGTGGTA
>JANMVS010000474.1:0-1834 GCA_031392885.1 Verrucomicrobiota bacterium | reverse complement strand
CCGGCGGCGCTCAGCGTAGCTGAGGAAGACCGCTTTGGTGGGATCGCTCATGTCAGGCAATCGGACCCGGTTTTTTGACCACGGATCAACCCGGATAGATACGGATAAAATCCGGCCTTGATCCGGCTCGATCCGTGCTTGCCGGACCATGGCGCTGGGGCGACGGCCGGCCATCCGTAGAAAAATGCCTGGGGATTGATTCGGTCATTCAGGGTAAAGCGTTCCCCTTGTCTTTCATTTCCCTGGGTTGGCGGCCAGACCCAGTTTGGCGATGAGCGCCGTCCAGCGAGGATCGCGCAGGAGCGGCCGCAAGGTCGGGGTGCCCAGGATCCAGGCCATCGGCGTATCCCCCCGGATCCGGGCGCGCTCCAACCACTCGAAGGCACGATCGTCCTCCCCGCTTAAGGCGAAAATTTCGGCGATATGAAAGCTCATCGTTTCACCGTGCTTTTCAATCAGCTCGCTGCGCGCCTGCTCCGCGGCCGGGTGGTTTTTTTGGGCGGACAACACCAAGGCGCGAGCAAAAAGCCGGTAGCGTTCGCTTGGTTCGCGCTCCGCGGTCGCCGCCGCTTCGGGCAGCCGGCCTTGCAAGATTAGTGAGCGCGCGAGAATGGAGTGCCATTCGACCGCTTCGGGCGCCAGCGCCAGCCCCCGTTGCATCTCGGTCACCGCCTCATCCAAGTGGCCATCGAACCAAGCGAGAAAGAGTGAGGCATAGCAATGCGTGCTGGCGTTCAAGGGATCGAGTTTGACCGCCAGGCGGCCGAGTTCGATGGCCTCCGCGAAGAAACCCTGATTATTCCGAATCACCGCATAATCGCGGATCATGTCGGCACTTCGCGGGGCCAACTCATAGGCCCGCCGAAAAGCAGCATCGGCCCGGCGCCAGTCCCAGTCCGCCGTGCGGAGCACCCAGCCCATCGCATTATTAGCCTCCGGCAATTCCGGATTGAGCGCCAGCGCCCGTTCGGCTGCCGGACGCGCCGCCCGAAACCCTTCGCTCAGTGAAATACCGCCAAATCGGCAGAGGAAGATGTAGGACCGGGCCATTTCAGCGGCCGCCAGCGCGTAATCCGGATCGAGTGCCAGTGCCGCCCGACATTCCTCGATGCTCTTGCTCCAGCCTTCGTTGTCCTCTTTTCGACTGAAAAACCTCGCCTGCAACATGTGCTGGTAAGCCGCGGGGTTCACCGCCGACGCAGCTGATGCCGTGATACCCAGTTTCAGCGAGAGGTTCTGCGCGATCAGCCCCGCGATTTCATCCTGCACGGCGAAGATGTCCTTCAGGTCGCGGGTGAAGGTGTCGCTCCAAACATGGAAACCGTCGGCGGCCTTGATGAGCTGCGCCGTGATGCGCACCTTGTCGCCCTGCTTGCGCACGCTGCCCTCGACGACGTAGGCGACACCGAGCTGCTTCGCGATTTCGGGTAACTGCACCTGCTTGCCCTTGAAATAAAACGCCGACGTGCGCGCCGAGACTTTCAGCCCGGGGATTTTCGCGAGCACGTTGAGTAACTCCTCGCTGATGCCGTCGGAAAAATATTCGTTGTCCTTGTCGTCGCTCAGATTCGCGAACGCGAGCACGGCGACGGATTTCTGGACGGTTTGCCCGGGAGGAGCGGTGGGCGGTTGGGTGGCGGATGGCGGCTGGTCGGTGAGTGCAGACGCGGTGCGGGCGGACGGGGTTTGTTTCCACGGCTGCCAGAGGGCGAGCGCCGCGGTCGCGGCGACGGTGAGAATCGCCGGCACGAGCCACGGCCGGGATTTCTGCCGCCCGGCTGTAGCCGGCCTCGGTGAGGCCGGTCCGGGGTCAGCGACCCCGGCTACAATTGTT
>JANMVS010000387.1:0-3383 GCA_031392885.1 Verrucomicrobiota bacterium | reverse complement strand
GTGAAGGACACCTCCCTCATCGTGCCCTCCGGCGTCAACGGCATCATCATGGATGTGAAGGTCTCGACCAGCCGCCTCGACGCGGAGCGCGACCGCCTGTCCCCGTCCGATCGCCGCCGCCAGGTGAAACAGATCCAGGAGGATTACAAGACGCAGATGGACAAGTTGCGCGAGCAACTGACCGAGGCGCTCTCCAACATCCTCCTCGGCGAGAAAATTCCGCTCGACGTGATCAACGGCCAGACCGGGGAAATCATCATCCCGGCCAACCGCAAGATCACCAAGACGCTCCTCCGCAAGCTCGCCGCCGTGGCGAAGCACATCGAAATCGATCCTTCGCCCGTCCGCATCAAGATCATGGAGATCATCGCCTCCTTCCCGTCGAAGTTCGACGAATTGGAAGGCGATCGCGAGCGCAAGGTGGCGACCATCGAGACCGGCGACGAGAACGGCCCGGGCGTCATCAAGCAGGTCAAGGTCTACATCGCCACGAAGCAAAAGCTCGAGGTCGGTGACAAGATGGCCGGCCGGCACGGGAACAAGGGGGTGGTCGCCAAGATTGTGCCCGAGGAAGACATGCCCTTCCTGCCGGATGGTACGCCGATCGAGATCTGCCTCAACCCCCTCGGCGTGCCTTCGCGCATGAACGTGGGCCAAGTGCTGGAGACGCACCTCGGCTGGGCTTGCAAAAAGCTCGGCATCAAGGTCGCGACGCCCGTGTTCGACGGAATTCCCGAGAGCAAGGTGCGGGGCTACCTCAAGGAGGCCAAGCTGCCTTCCACCGGCAAGTCCCCGCTGTTCGACGGTCGCACCGGCGAGAAACTCGATCAGGAGGTGGTCGTGGGCTACATCTACATGATGAAGCTGAACCATCTGGTGTCGCACAAGATTCACGCCCGCGCGGTCGGTCCCTACTCGCTCGTCACCCAGCAACCGCTGGGCGGCAAGGCGCAATACGGCGGCCAGCGCTTCGGCGAAATGGAAGTGTGGGCGCTCGAGGCCTACGGCGCGGCGCACACCCTGCAGGAGTTGCTCACCGTCAAGTCCGACGACGTCAACGGCCGCACCAAGATCTACGAGTCGCTCGTCAAGGGCGACAACACGCTGAGCGCCGGCACGCCGGAATCGTTCAACGTGCTGGTCAAGGAAATGCAAGCCCTCGGCCTCGACATCAAACTCGCCAAACGCACCGCGCTCGGCGAAGCCCTCGGCGGCAGTCGCTAACCTTTAACCTTATTCTGGGAGCAAAATCGCAATGAGCACTGAACACGCCCGTGAAGAAGTCCGGTCCGTCCTCGGTTCGGACGAGAACCCCTTCGACAACGTATCCATCACCGTCGCTTCGCCCGAGACCATCCGGTCCTGGTCGAAGGGCGAGGTGAAGAATCCCGAGACGATCAACTATCGTACCTTCAAGCCCGAGCCGGGCGGTCTTTTCTGCCAAAAGATCTTCGGCCCGGTGCGCGATTACGAGTGCGCCTGCGGCAAATACAAACGCATCAAGTACAAGGATGTCGTCTGCGATCGCTGCGGCGTCGAGGTGACCATCGCCCGCGTCCGGCGCGAGCGCATGGGCCACATCGAGCTCGCCGTGCCCGTCGCCCACATCTGGTTCCTCAAGAGCATGCCGAGCCGCCTCGGCCTCCTGCTCGACATGACCGCCCGTTCCCTCGAGCGCGTCATCTACTATGAGAATTTCATGGTGACGAATCCCGGCAAGACGCCGCTGGAGCTCAAGCAGCTGCTCACCCAGACGGAGCACCAGCAGGCCGTTGATGAATACGGGGCCGACGCCTTCACCGCCAAGATGGGCGCCGAGGCCGTCCGCGACGTGCTCATCCAGATCGACATGCCGGCCGTCGTGGCCGAACTGCACGAGACGATGCGCGCCACGCGTTCGAAGCAGATCAAAAAGAAACTCTCCAAGCGCCTGAAAGTCATCGGCGGTTTCATCAACTCGAAGTCCCGGCCGGAGTGGATGGTGCTCGAAGTGCTGCCGGTCATTCCGCCGGATTTGCGTCCGCTCGTGCCGCTGGAGGGTGGCCGCTTTGCGACCTCCGATCTGAACGATCTCTATCGCCGCGTCATCAACCGCAACAACCGTCTGCGGAATTTGATGCAGCTGAAGACGCCCGATGTCATCATCCACAACGAAAAACGCATGCTGCAGGAAGCTGTCGACGCGCTGTTCGACAACGGTCGCCACGGTCGTCCCGTCACCGGCGCCGGCAATCGCGCGTTGAAGTCGCTGTCCGACATGCTCAAGGGCAAACAGGGCCGTTTTCGCCAGAACTTGCTCGGCAAGCGGGTGGACTACTCCGGTCGCTCGGTCATCGTCAACGGTCCCGAGCTCAAGCTCCACCAGTGCGGTCTGCCGAAGAAGATGGCGCTCGTCCTCTTCGAGCCGTTCATCATCCGCCGCCTCAAGGAACTCGGCTTCGTGCACACCGTCCGCGGTGCGCGCAAGATGATCGAGAAGAAGTCCCCCGAGGTGTGGGACATCCTGGAGGAAGTCACCAAGGGCCACCCGGTGCTGCTCAACCGCGCCCCGACGCTCCACCGGCTTTCGATCCAGGCTTTCGAGCCCGTGCTCATCGAAGGTTCCTCCATCCGGGTCCACCCGCTCGTCTGCACCGCCTACAACGCGGATTTCGACGGCGACCAGATGGCCGTCCACGTGCCGTTGTCCCTCGAGGCCATTCTGGAGTGCAAACTCCTGATGATGTCGACGAACAACATCTTCTCGCCCTCCTCGGGCAAGCCCATCCTCACCCCGTCCCAGGACATCGTCCTCGGGGCCTACTACCTCACGATCGAGCCCCGCACCAAGCCCGCCAAGGGCGTCCGCGTGCCGTTGCTCTCCGGTCTCCATGAAGTGCTTTACGTGAAGGCCGACGGCGCCCTCAAGATGCACGACTGGATCGAGGTGCCGAATCCCGACTTCAAGAAAGACACCGTCTACGGCAACAAGGAGCGCAAGGTGCTCCGCACGACCGTCGGCCGCGTGATCTTCAACGAAATCTGGCCGCCCGCGCTCGGTTTCATCAACTTCCCGGTGCCGAAGGGCAAGCTGGGCGACCTTATTCTCAATACCTACAAGGTCGCCGGCGACCGCGTGACGGTGGAGACGCTCGACAAGTTGAAGGAGCTCGGCTTCCAGACCGCCATGCAGGCCGGCATCTCGATCGGGATCGACGACATGATCATTCCGGAAAACAAGAAGGAGATCGTGCACGACGCCCGCAAGAAGGTCGGCGAGGTCGAGTCCCAATACAAGAAAGGCATCATCACCTCCGGCGAGCGCTACAACAAGATCATCGACATCTGGACCGGCGCCACCGATCGCATCGCAAAGGCGGTCTTCGCGAAGCTCGAAAACAACG
>JANMVS010000448.1:0-7192 GCA_031392885.1 Verrucomicrobiota bacterium | reverse complement strand
CCAACCCGGTGTTTGTCCGGGCCAGTCGCCCGGCAAATCACCGCAGCACGCCGCGCTTCCGCATGGCCCGGGCGTAGACCAGCAGCAGCACGCCGATCACAAAGATAACGGCGCTGAAAAGGATCGCCCCCGCCCCGCCGTGCATGACCTTCTGGAGGTCGGACAGGCCGTAGCTGTAGAGGTTGGTGAAAACGACGCCGGCCAGAGACGCGCCGAAGAGCTGGATCGCGAAATTCCGGCGCAGCAACAGGACCACCGAGCCCAGGAAGCCGCCCCAGGTGCCCAATCCCCAGGCGAGCACCGCCCAGAGGGGGAAACCATGGATGTAGGCCAGTTGTTCCGGTGTTAATCCCTGTAGGTAGGCCGCGTTGTTCGTCAGCGTCATCGTGAAATCCAACGCGCCCATCGTATTCCAAAGGAGGGAGAGCACCCCCATCGTCCAAAGGTGCCAAGGGATCTTGGTTGCCGGCATGGTCGTATCAACCATGCATTGCAGGGAAGAATTTCCCGGGAATTAGTCAATCTTAAGGTCGCGCCAGCGAGAAAGGCTTTACCTCTTTCCGCTGCCCGTGTGACTTAGCCCGGCAAACTCGCCCCATCATGAAAATATTTCAGCTTCTCATTCTGATCAGCATTCTTTCCTGCCGCACAAGCGCCGCCCTGCCCGCCACCCCGCCGGTCGCCGACCGGGAGCAAGTCCTGCAGATCGTGCAGAGTTTCTTCGACGCGCTGGCGAAGCACGATGGCGCGGTGCTGCAGACCCTCTGCGCTCCCGGCACTCAGGTCACCGCCGGCCCGCGTCCGGGGACCAATCCGCCCGCCCTGCGCCAGCGGACGGTTGAGACCGACATTGAATGGTTGAACACCAGCAAGGATCAACTGCTGGAGCGGATGTGGAATCCCACGGTGCTCCTGGAGGGCGGCATCGCCGTGGTCTGGACGCCCTATGATTTTCACCGCAACGGCAAGTTCAGCCACAATGGCATCGACGTGTTCACGCTCATGAAGCTGAACGGCGCGTGGAAGATCGTCGGCACGGTCTACTCCGTCGAGCCCGAGCCGCCGTCCCGAAATCCGGCGGGCACTCCCTGAGTGAGCTGCAATAATCCTGTCATTTCCGACGCTCCGTGAAGCGCCCCGGCGATTATTGGGGATCGCCTGATAAACTGACGCCATGCGGCAGGGCCCTCCACCCGGTCCAATCAGTCAGGCTATCATGCGAACCTCAGTAATTCTCTCGCGCATTAATCCGGGCCCGCCCATTAATGTTCGTATCCTGCTTCGGGTCCACGTCTCACCGGACTCACTCCCCCATGGCTCAAGCTAGTCCCATCCCGGCCCAGACACCCCACACGCGGTTGGTGCGCAGCACCCACTGGATTGGCTCGGTGAGCTTTCTGGCCCTGCTCGTCAGTGGCTACTTTATCCTGATGGTGCACCCGCGGCTCTATTGGGGCGAGGCCGGCAACGACCTGACGCCCGCCTTGATCGAGCTGCCGATCAGCCGGAACCACCAGCACGGCGGCTGGACCCCAAGCACGCCTTTTTTCCGCGAGGCCGGTTCGCCCGTCTCGGCCAGCCGGACCTATGATATTTTTAATCAGAACGGCTGGGGTCGGAGCCTGCACTTCCTGGCCGCCTGGGGCCTGGTTGTCACCGGCTTGGTCTATCTCCTGGGTGGAATTATCTCCGGACACTTCCGGAACAATCTTGTCCCCCGCCGGCGGGAACTGCGCCCGGCGCTGATCTGGGCTGACATCAGCAAGCACCTGCGTTTGCAGATCAAGGCCGCGACCGGCGGACCACAATACGGCCTGCTGCAAAAGTGCGCCTATTTCACCGTGGTGTTCGGCGCCCTGCCCGGCGCCGTGCTGACCGGCTGCACGATGTCACCCGCGATCACCGCGGCCTACCCGTGGCTGCTGGACTGGTGCGGCGGTTACCAGTCCGCGCGCACTATTCACTTTTTCCTAGCCGTCGCACTCGTGCTTTTTCTGGTCGGGCACGTCGTGATGGTCGCCAAATCCGGATTCAAGCGCCAACTGCGCGCCATGACCCTCGGGGAACCCCATGCCTAACCGAAAACCAATTTCCCGGCGCGAGGTGATCGTCGGCGGCCTTGCCACCGTGGGCGGGCTCCTGCTGCCGGGATGCAACAAGCAGATCACACTGCCACCCACCTACGGCAGCCTCCTGCGTCTGGGCGACAACCTGACCTACGTCGCGCATCGCACGCTGTTGCCCGGACAGCGACTGTCCCGGGAATACGGCCACCAGGACATCTGCTCGTTTCCTGCCACCGGCACCGTCGATCCGGGTGAACCCGGCAAGCCCAACTCCAGCGAACTTTACCGGCGTTTGCAGGGCGGCGGATTCGCCGACTGGCGCCTCACCATCGAAGGCAGCGTTGCCCGGCCCGGATCCTATTCGCTCGCGGACCTGAAGCGGTTTCCGTCCCGGACCCAGATCACCCGGCACACGTGCGAGGAAGGCTGGTCCGCCATTGGGGAGTGGACCGGCGTGCCGCTCAGTCGGGTGTTGGACGCGGTGGGTTTGCTTCCCTCGGCCTGCTGTGTCTGCTTCTACTCCTATGATGATTGGGCCGACAGCATCGACCTGCTTGATGCCCTGCACCCGCAAACGCTGCTGGCCTACGGCATGAACGGCCGCGATCTGCCCATCCCGCACGGAGCTCCAGTGCGGTTGCGGGTCGAAAGGCAGATCGGCTACAAGAGCATGAAATATCTTCAGCGCATCGTCGTGAAGGACATGTTCGACGACGGCGGAGACAAGGGGAATCCAAAGAATGGTTGGGCGTGGTACACGGGAATCTGAGCGCGGACGCCTCAGCTGAACCAAGGGGTGCCGGCCCAGTCTACAACTTGGGCGTCGGCGCCGACTGGAGAAATTTTATGACGACCCGAATCGCCGCCTGGATCTCGGCGTCGGTCATGTCGCGCCCAACTGCGGGCATCACGGAAATACCGGTCTTACTGCGAGAGCCTTCGCGAGTGTCACGCCACTGGGTGCCGCCCGCGGGCTAATTTATTCCGTTGGGTCTAATACCCCGGAGCTTGGGCTGAACCGTGAGCCCGTCGAACGGCTCCGGGGATCTTTACTCCGTCTGGTGGCTCGATCACACCGCGCCACGCGCTGGGCGAGGCGTCCCGCACCTCCTGTAAAGTTCTGAAGAAAATCGGCCCCCGGGTCCCATGGGTCCAAAGCTAGGTCACCGCGGACAAGATCTACGGCGTTTCTATCGCCGCAAACGAGGAAGCGGTGCGCGAGCATGCCCGGCCGGCCGGCCTCCCCGCCAACCAGGTTTCCGGAGTCAAAACGATCATCGATCCGACGACCGGCGGTTCATAAGATTCAAGTCCTGACAATTGAGCTAGTGGGACGCTCGTAATCGTGCTAGTGAATCCAAAACTTCTGATCTATGAACAAGCTCATCGTCCCTCTTCTACTGATCGTCATCGGTGTAATTGTCATTGTCACCGGACTGCGCCGGTCGGACTCAGTCGCAGGTGTGTCCGAGACCGTGGGCCTCAAAATTGCCAACACTTGGGACGGCAAGGTCCGGCAGCCCGATCATGTCTGGTATTATGTTGGTGGCGGAGCCTTGATTCTCGCCGGTCTCGCTGTGGCGTTACGAAAATAACCTGGCGCGTTAACACGGTCTCGCCCGTTTGGACCCCGAACCGGGCGCGGGACCGTGTCATGGATTAAGGCCGATTATCCTGCGGGCGCTCAGCGCACGTCCTTGAGGCAGGCGACCAGATAGTTATCGAGCTCGAGCAGGCTGTTGGACTGACGCTTGTTCTCGGTCATTTTTTGCAGGAGCGCATCCACGGCCGAAATCAGGTTTTTATAATACGCCACGTGGTGGGGATTCGTCAGCGGGCCGAGTTCCCGGGCATCCGCCCAGGCGACCTTGGCCGCTTTGTAGCCTGCGGGATCGTCCCGATAGTCGGTCAGGGATCGCTGGATCAGATTATCTTTCTTGCCGCGGTGCAGTCGATCCCGGCCGATGAGCAATAGGGCCGTGGTCGCTCCGCGCACCCGGTCATCGTTCCACTTGATTTTCAAGCCCATGGCCGTCTCAAAAGCCGAGGGCTTCGCACCAGGTATTGACGAGTTTGCGCGCCGGCTTGTCGTCGCCGATGTCGGCGGCCAGCAGTTTTTCGTCGGGACCGAAAATCTTGAACCGGGGGATCGAATTCATCCGGTACTGCTGCGCCACCGGCGAGCTCCAATCGATTTTCTTCACCCCGGGACGATTGATATCCACCTTCACGACGACAATATCCGGACGCTTTTGGTGCAGTACCTTGAGCGGCTCTTCATAAAGCTGACACGGCGGACAATACTTGCTCGTGAAGTCGAAGATCACGGTCTTGCCGGGCACGAGGTAGTCGGTGAGTTCGACCCTTTCCCCGTGGGCGACCACGAGTGGCTCCGGACCCTTGGTCGCGGCGGTGGCGGTGACCAGCAGCAGGGTGCCGGCAAGGAATAATCGAATGGCGAGAGACATGCCGGCAGCTTGCCCTGGATTTCCGGAACGTCAAATCTGGTGTTGGTCCGCGGCCCTATTGAGGCTTAACCATAGAAGTGACAGAATCGCAGGTAGGGCGAATCCTCCGGATGAGCCGTTCGGCCGACCAGCTCGTCGGGGACGACTCGCCCTGCCAATTGAGGTCCCGTTGTCACTTCGATCGGTAAGTCTCAATAGATGGGTTTCAACTTTACTTCAGTCGGCGGCCGCCCCTACTTCCCCAACGCCGTCGCGGCACAGGCCGCGAGGTGCCAACTCAACCCCACGCGCCATGAATGCTTCATCCGAACAGATTCGCGACCAGCAAAAAGCCACCTGGAACAAATTTTCCCCGGGTTGGAAAAAGTGGAATCAGTTCACGATGGCGTTTCTCCGGCCGATGGGTGACGAGATCATCGCCGGCGTCAAACCCTGATCCGAACTGGAACGGATAATTCGGCGCTAAGTCCGCAGACCTGAATTCCGCCAGAAGCAAATCCATAAATGTTTTAGCACCAAAAGCCCCGAAGGTGCAAAATCAGGACGCGCTCGATTGCCACCCGTACCCCTAGATTAATCGATCGTCCCCATCCTCCCCCAGTCTTTCGTCAGCGACCTCGTCTACTTCGTGACCGAATCTATTTCTGCTAATTTCGTTTCGGAAGAAACCAGTTCAACCACCCCAACAAGGAGACAATCCCATGGCATCCATCTTAGTCACCGGCACCAGCAAAGGCATCGGCCTGGCAACCGCATTGATCCTGGGCCGCGCCGGGCATACCGTCCATGCGACGATGCGCGACCCCAAGCGCGCCCCGGAACTGGCGCAGCTGGCGAAAAAAGAAGGACTGCCGATCACCGTCTCCGCTATGGATGTGGACTCCGATCGTTCCGTCACCGCGGCGATCGGTGCGATCATTAAAGCGCACGGCCCGCTCGACGTTCTGGTCAACAACGCCGGGGTCGAGCGCCGCGGCACCACCGAGGAACTGGGCCTGGCCGAAGTCCGCGCAGTGATGGAGACGAATTTCTTTGGGGCCCTGCGCTGCATCCAAGCGGTGATGCCGTCGATGCGGAACCGCCAGAGCGGCTACATCATCAATGTCACCTCGGTTTCCGGGCGGATCGCATCGTCGCCGCTCGGCGCCTACTCGGCCTCGAAGTTTGCCCTCGAGGCGCTCAGCGAAGCCCTGGCCCAAGAGGCGAAAATGTTCAACATCAGGGTGGCCATTGTTCAGCCGGGGATCATTGACACGGCCATGGCCCAGCGCATCGGGGATGCGCCGGATGCTTCGGCCTACCCCCACACCCGCCGGATGGCCGGTCTGTTCACCGCCGCGTTGAAAACCCCGACCCCGCCGACGATGGTCGGACAGAAAATCCGCGACCTGATCGAAAGTGGCACCTGGCAATTGCGGCATCCCGTCGGAGACACCGCGGCCCCGTTTCTCCAATGGCGGGCGGCCATGTCCGACGAGCAATGGGTAACGTGGGGCTCGGCGGACGATGACACGTGGTACCAAGGCGTCGAACGCGACTTCGGTCTGAACGCGCGACTGCCGGAATAGACTTGGGGAGAGGGCAACGCCCGAGTGTGGCCCGGAAGGCGGGTCATCATTGTGCACAGGAAATCGGGCGAGGAGCGGACAGCGCCAAGCCAAAGGGACCAGACAGCGGAAATTGACCTTTGCATACTCGGAGACCGCCCCTAGAAAACTCAGATGCCACCACGGGTTGTATTCTTCGCTCCGCCCGGAGTGACTGCGCTCGATCTGGTCGGCCCTTTGCAGGTTTTTCAAATGGCCGGGGACAACCTGGACCGTCCTTATCGGATCGAAGTCTGCGCGCTCACGAAAACGGTCCCGGTCACGGGCAACCTCCATTTCTCCAACCTGATCCCCTATGAGCAAATCGAGCTCGGACGGGACGACACCCTCTTCATTGCAGGCTGCCACACTTACCTGCTCACGGCGCAGTTCATGAAGGATCACCGACCGCTGTTCGCGTGGATTCGCAAGGCTTGGGTGGCGGGAGCAACCGTCTGCTCAGTCTGCACGGGAGCTTATCTGTTGGCCGAGGCGGGCATCCTCGATGGTTTGCCCTGCGCCACCCACTGGAGTGATGTTGAGGAACTGCAGCGGCGTTATCCCAAAACCAGTGTCCAAAAGGGCGTTCTGTTCGTGGAGGCGGGCAAGGTGTTTACGAGCGCGGGCATTGCGTCGGGCATTGATCTGGCCATCCATCTCGTCGGACTGCGCCATGGCCAGAAAATTGCCTTTGAGGTGGCCCGGGTGCTGGTGGTCTACCTTCGACGCAGCGGAAATTTTGAACAGGAAAGCATCTACCTGCAGCATCGAAACCATCTGGACGATCTCGTGCATCGCGTGCAGAGCATCTTGATCGAGCAACTGGCGGCGCCGCCCAGTCTTGAGCGATTGGCGGAGTTGGTCGGGGCGAGCCCGCGCAATCTCTCACGTCGCTTTCGTCAGAGTCTTCACCTCTCCATCGGGGAATATCTTCGGGAGCTGCGCTTGGAGCGTGCCCGCGCCCTGCTGCAGGAAACCGGCTCCAAGGTCGAGGACGTGGCCAAGACCTGCGGCTTCACCGGGAGCCGGCAGCTCCGCAACCTGTACCGCGCACGATTTGGCCGCTCCCCCC
>JANMVS010000435.1:0-3937 GCA_031392885.1 Verrucomicrobiota bacterium | reverse complement strand
AACTCGCCGCGGGCGGCTCGCTGATCCTGGGCATCGAAAATCGCCTCGGCCTCAAATACCTGCTCGGCTGTCCCGACGATCACCTCGGCGTGCCGCACATCGGCTGTCTCCCCGCTGAGTTCGCGCGGCCGCGGTGGCAGGCTGCCAGCGGACATGCCTTGCAGAGCTTCACCTATTCCTACGCCGAGCTGCAGGCGATGCTGCGGGAGGCGGGCTTTGCCACGATCGAATTTTTCGGCGCATTCCCCGACTATAAACTGCCGGAGCAAATCGTGGCACTGGCTGATGCCGGCGGACCGTTCAACGCGTGGCTGGCGCAGGCGAAGATCCCGAATGAGCACAACGGCTACGACGGCACTCCCGTCCCGGCGGCGCGGCAGGAAACCCTGGCGGCGCGTTACCGCACCCTCGCCGCCCAGGGCATCGCCCACCATTTCGCGCCCAGCTTTTTCGTCCGGGCGGGTTGAGCCAAATCAATTCAGACGGAATTGACCACAGATTTCCCGGATGAGCACGGATCAAGGCACTGATAATAAAACCCGGCCTCCCTCCGTCGCCCTGTTCCACAGGCTCAGGGTTATGGCGGACAGGCCGGACGAATTGGCTGGGGGCGCCGAGGACAAAACGCGTCCGGCGTATCCTCCAAAGCCTTGGCGACGGAGGGAGGCCACGTTCCACCCAAGGCAACTGCATCGGTCCGGTTGGGTGCGGCGTTGATTGTCCCTGAGCGATTCGACCCCAATCAGCGCGCTCCAAGAGTTGGTCGCCGGCGGATTCATTGCGGCCGAACCGGCGGCGCAACCCCTGCCCGGCGGCAATGCCGACCGGCGCGATCGTGCCGTCCGCACTTCTTGGCGCGTAAACCTGCCGGATGGCCGGACCGCCCGGCTCATTTTGGCCCCCAGTCTGGCGGATCTGGCGCAACGACACCGGGCCTTCGCCGCGGTCTGCCCCGACCTGGTCCCGGCACCCATTTTTTATCAGACTCTCCAAAATGGCGAAGCCTGGGCCGAGAGTTTTTTTGCGGGGCGCCCGCTGGAATCAGCCGCGAGCGAATCACCGAATGAATCCTCCGCGGCTTTCGCCCAAGTGGTCAGCCTGCTGGCAACCACGAGCCGGCCCTCCACCGAATCCGCCAGGCGCGCCGAATGGCAAATGTGGACCGGTGCCGTGGAGTCCCTGCCAATCTGGACGCCCGAAGATAAGCAACCGCTGAAAGATCTCGTCTGGCCGCAGCTCTACCCGTTGCTCGCGGTGGCGCCGCCGGTCACGCGCTGGACCAACGGAGATTTCACGAGCGACAATATTCTGGTGAACAAACGGGGGCAGCCGCAGCTGATTGACTGCGAATTCGCCGGCGACACGCATTTTTTTGCCGAGGACGCCGTGCGCTTTCACGCGCTCTCCCCCAGTGCCGCAATATGGCCGGAGCTCTATGCCGCCGCCCTCCCGCCGCGCGGCCCGGCCTGGCAACTTTTTTTCTGGCTGAGACAACTCACGCTGGAATCAGCCAACAACACGGCTGCCTATCTCGCCCGCGTCCGTCCGGGGCGGTTGGGTGTGATCCGCCGGTTGGCCGAACATGTCACTGGCCGCCAGCTCGTGGGCTGGTCCGTCGCGGCCCCCACGGTTCACTTTCATCTCGAAGCGGCATGCTGGGAGCAGACGCCCCAGACGGAGCTGCGCATCGCCGGCTGGTGCCATGTCCCGGCCACGGCCTCGGCGGCGATCGTCGCGACCCAAAATGATGTTTGGCTGGGGCAAACCACCCTGACGGACCGCCCGGATGTCCAAGCCCACTTTGCCGACGCCGCCAGCGCCCGGGCGGCGGGATTCAGTCTGGCCCTTCCACTGCCCGGACCGGATGCCCCCATCGTGCTCTCGGCCCGAACTCCTGACGGAGCCCTGCTGCCGTTTTATTCCTGCCAGGCCGGTGAGTTGCCCGGACGCGGCCCCCGGGTGGAGGACTACACCCGCTGGGCAACACTCTATGATCCCGACCCGGCGGCCCCGACCGGGGCCACGCCCGGACCGTTGTTTTCCATTTTGCTTCCCGTTTTCAATCCGCCGCCGGAATTCCTGCGCGCCTGTCTTCGCTCCGTGCAGTTGCAGCACTATGACCGCTGGGAAATTTGCCTGGTGGATGACGGCTCCACGGCCGCGGGCGTGGCCGCGGTGTTACGGGAATTCGCCGCCGAGCGGCGCCTGCGCGTGCAGACCCTTCCCACCAACGGCGGCATTGCCCGGGCCACCAATGCCGCCCTCGCCGCCGCCCGGGGCGAATTCATCGTTCTCCTCGATCATGATGATATTCTCCGCCCGCACGCCCTGACCGAGTTTGCGCTGCGCCTGCAACAGGAGTCGTCCCTCGACGCCCTCTATTCCGATGAAGACAAGATCACGGCCGACGGGGTGCGCGTCGCGTCCTTCCTCAAGCCGGACTTTTCGCCCGAATATTTACTGGGGGTGATGTATATCGGTCACGCCCTGTGTGTCCGTACCAGCGTGGCCCGGACGGCGGGCGCTTTTGATCCGGTTTACGACGGCTTGCAGGATTTCGAGTTTTTCCTCCGCCTGACCGAGCACACCCGGCGCATCGGGCATATCCCGCGCCAACTTTACCACTGGCGTCAGTCGCCCGGATCGAGCGCGCTGCACGGCAACGTGAAAGGCGACATGGATCAGAAACAGGCCGACGCCGTGCGCGCGCACCTGCGACGCCGGGGCCGCTCGGAAGAGGTCACCGCCTGCGGTCGTCATCGGGTGCAGCTGCACGCCACCGGCGCGCCGTCGACGGAATTAGTCCGAACCACCGCGCCCGAAAGCTGGGCGGCGGCGCTCCGCCAAGCCGCCGGATCCAGCCGGGCCGAGGTGCTCATTGTTGTCACCGTCGAGTTGCAAAGCATGAGCGAACCCGAGAGGCGCGAACTGGCCAACCTCGCGGCGCGACCTGACTCGGCGATCGTCGCACCTCTGCTGCTTGCGCCCAATGGTCTGGTCTGGGAATCCGGCTGGACCGTCGGCCCGACCGGTTCGGGACCGATCATGCGCGGATTCGATCCGGCCGGCGATGGCTACCTCGGCTCATTGCTTTGCACCCGCGAAGTCGCCGCCGTGTCACCGGTCTGCTTTGCCCTCAGCCGGGAGCTGCTTATCGCTCACCCGCCGCATGACGAAGATTGGCTGACCTACAGCCAGACCCTGCGCACCGGCGGGCGGTATCACCGCGTCTGCTCGACCGTCCGGGTGAAGCTAACCTGTGCACCCGGGGGGGCCGCCGAACAGATCCGCTCAACCACTACGCCGGACCCATTTTTCAATCCCCACTTCAAGGCTCAATCGGCGGACTACTCGCTGGCGCGGCCGCTGGCCCATTCCGCCCCGGTGCTCTGGCATCTGGACACCCCGCTCGCCGGAGTTTTGCCCGATGGCTGCGTGACCCTGCGGGGCTGGTGCTTCGCGGCGAAAGGGGAATCCATCGCGGCCATCCGGTTGTGCACCGCAGACGTCACGCTTTTTGGTGTGACCGGACGGCCCCGATCGGATGTCAAAGCCGACCTGCCGGAAGCGCCGGGAGCCAACACCGGCTTTGAAATCCACGGCACCCTGCCCAGCGGCCGCCACCGGCTGGCGCTGGAAGCAAAGTTGGCGGAGGGCACGTGGGTTTTGCTGCAGGCGACCACGGTGGCGGTGAATCACCGGTTTCCGCCACGCTGGCTGGGCCGGGCATCATGGACGGAATTGATGGCTTTCCAATTTCCGCTGCAAGCATCGCATCCGCCGGTGCAACCCCAGCTCGAGAAGTTTCCGCCAATTGCTGCCCGCGAATCCCGGCTCAAGCTGGCCATCGTCACGCCGTCGTACAACCAGGCGCAGTATTTGGGCGAAACCATGCGCAGTGTGCTGGCGCAGAGTGGGGTCACCTGCGAGTACGTGG
>JANMVS010000421.1:0-4356 GCA_031392885.1 Verrucomicrobiota bacterium | reverse complement strand
CCGACCTGCCACCGATACCCCGCCAACGCATCCCCACGCCACTCAGCCCATCTGCCCACCCTCTCTGTCTCTCCCCTTCTGTGTCTTCAGTGTATTCCTTGGTCTCTCTCTGATAAAATGCCCCTCCTCATCCGCAACGCGCGTATTCTCACTTTAGCTGGCGGCGAACGTCCGCGTCGCGGCAAGGCGCTGGGCGAACTTGGCGTGATACCCGCCGGCGACGTGCTCGTGCACGAGGGCAAGATCGCCGCCGTCGGCGTCAAGGTGGAGGCGCCCGCCGCCGCCGAGGTCATCGAGGCCCACGGCCGCGTGCTCCTGCCGGGCTTCGTCGATTGCCACACCCACGCCTGCTGGGCGGGCGACCGGCTGGCCGAGTGGGAGCAAAAACTCTCGGGCGTTCCCTACCTCGATATCCTCAAGGCGGGCGGCGGGATTCACGCCACCGTCAACGCCGTGCGCGAGGCGACCAAGAAGCAGCTCGCCGCCGGCCTGAAGGCGCGGCTCGACGCGATGCTCCGCGACGGGACAACCACCGTTGAAATCAAAAGCGGCTACGGCCTCACCACCGAGGCGGAGCTGAAAATGCTGCGGGCCATCGTGCGCGCCGGCACCGAATGGCCCGGGACCATCGTGCCCACCGCCCTGCTCGGCCACGCCTTCGAGGGCGACCTCGACGAGTACGCCCGCATGGTCGTGAAGGAAATGCTGCCGGAGGTCTCCAAGGAATTTCCCGACATCACCGTCGACGCCTACGTCGAAAAGGGCGCGTGGTCCGTCGAGGCCTGCGTGAAGTTTTTCGAGAAGGCCGCCAAGCATCACCCGCTGCGCGTCCACGCCGATCAGTTCAATTCCCTCGGCATGATCCCCGAGGCCATCCGCCTCCACGCGCGCAGCGTCGATCACCTCGAGGCGTCAACCAAGGGCGAACTCATCGCCCTCGCGAAGTCGCCGACCATGGGCGTCATCTTACCCGGCACCGGCTTTCACACCGACCAGCGCTATGCCAAGGCCGGCTTCTTCGTCGACCAAGGCGGCGCCGTGGCCCTCGCCACCAACTGCAATCCCGGTACGTCGCCGATGCACTCGCTGCCGTTGGCTATCGCGCTCGCCGTCCGCTTTTGCGGGCTGTCGCCCGCCGAGGCGATCGTCGCCGGCACGGTCAACGCCGCGGCCGTCCTCGGGCTGAAGGATCGCGGCACGATCGAGGTGGGCCAGCGCGCGGACCTGCTGTTGCTCCGCCACAAGGACGAACGCCAGCTCGCCTACGAACTCGGCGGCAACCCGGTCGAGACCGTGATCTGCCACGGAATACGCCTCGGGTAGGATCCGCCGCAAGGAGACTGTAGGTCGGGGTTTACCCCCGACTGGGTTCCCAGCATGTTATACCAGCGTCCCGTGATATCTGGACTTTGGGTAGGGCGGGACCGCTGGGCCCGCCGCGAATGGGAAACGGCGCGCCCAGCGGTCGCGCCCTACCATTGGAATAGGGCAATAGCATCGGGCGATTGGCATCAAGCCCGACCTGCCAGGGCGGCGGCGAGTCCTGCGGGTTGCCGCCACCCCCTCGTAATAATTTTCCAACTCACATCGCAGCGCGGACTGTAGCGAGCGCCTTCTGCTCGAGCGCCAGCGCCTTTTTTTCGATCGCGGCGCCCTTGCGGACGACCTGCCGGACATAGTTCCGGTCGGCCAGGCCCTTGGCGTTGATCCGCACATTGAGGTACGCGCCTCGCACGGCGGCTCGCGCGCAGAGCGCACCGACGCCGGCGTCGGACACGGAGTTGGGGTTGCCCTGTTTGGCCATGGCCACGGCCAGCGGCAGGGCCGCGGCGCAGAGTTGCATCACCCGGAAAGGGACCTCGATGGCCGTCCGCGTGGCGGCTTGGATGGCGGCGGTGCGCGCGGTCTTCTCGGCGGCGGTGCCCTTGGGCAGCGCAAGGGCGGCCAGGATGCGGCTGAAGGCCGCGGTGTCCTCGTCCACCAGCGCGAGCAGCTCGTCCTTGATCCGCTGGCCCTGCTCGGCCCAACCGGAAAATTCCTCCCAGCGAGCGTCCCAGCCGGCCTTGTGCGAGGAAAGATTGGCCACCATCGTGCCCAGCGCGGCACCGAGTGCACCGGCGTAGGCCGAGACCGAACCGCCTCCCGGGACCGGGCTCTCGCTGGCGGTCTGGTCGGCGAAGGCCCGCAGGTCCAGGCGCACGAGCCGGGTCTTTGCCGGGTCACGCAGGAGATATTCGATCACCCGCTCCTCCGGCTTGAACGGGGCCAGTTCGTTGAGCCCGAGCGAGCGGACGGCAATCTTGATGAGTTCCTTTTCGGACACGCCCACGGAGCGCTGCTGCTTGCGCAGAAAATAACGGCCCGCGTCGAGCAGCGACTGCAACGGCACCAGGCCGACGAGCTCGGAGCCCGTCACGCGGAGGCCGCGCTCGCGGGCGGCGCGGCAGACCTCGTCGAAGGCCACGTGCACGGGAGTCACCGCGAGGTCCGTAAGATTGATCGACACCTGGGCCACGCCGTATTCCTCGATGAACCAGCCGATGGCCTTCACGGCCTTCAGCGTGCCCGGGATGTTGAGCGGTTGACCGATGGCATCCTGCACCACCTGGCCTGCGGCGTCCTGCTTCGGGCGGCCCGCCTCGCGCACGTCGAACGCCACGGCATTGGCGCGGCGCGTGGACGTGGTGTTGAGATTGACATTGTAGGCGACGAGCAACTCACGGGCCCCGATGACGGTGGCGCCGCGTTTCGCGTCAAATTCGGCGGGACCAAAGTCGGGCTTCCACTCCGGCCGCATGATCTTCTTCGCGAATCCCTCGTATTCGCCGGCGCGAATCACGGCGAGATTCTTCCGGGCCGGATTCGACTGGGCGTATTCGTAGAGATAGACAGGCAACCCGAGTTCGCGCCCCACCCGTTCGCCCAGGCGCCGCGCGTGCTCGGCCGTTTCCGCCATGGAAATGCCAGCAATGGGGATCAGCGGGCAGACATCCGTCGCGCCCATGCGGGGGTGCTCGCCGGAGTGCCGGGACATGTCGATGACTTCGCCGGCCTTCTTGATCGCCCGGTAAGCCGCTTCCGTGACCGCCGCCGGCGCGCCCACGAACGTCACCACCGTGCGGTTCGTCGCCTGGCCGGGGTCGACGTTGAGCAGCTTGACGCCCGCCACGGACTGAATCTCATCGGTGATCAGGCGAATCACCGCCGGATCACGGCCTTCGCTGAAATTAGGTACGCATTCGATTATTTGGCTCATGGGGAAAAATGGGGTTAACCGGGCGATGATTTACGGAATTTCGCGTGCTTCAATAATACCCCGCGGCCGCGTAGGGGCCCTGCCCCCGGGTGTAGATCAGAATCGAGCGCTCGAAGGTGCAAACCAACCGGCCGTCGGCCGTTTGGGCGGTCGTGCGAACCTGGATGATCCCCTGGCCTGGACGGGATTTCGATTCCCGTTTCTCCCGCACGGTGGATTCAGCGTAGACCGTGTCACCGGCGCGGACGGACGCGTGGAATTTCACGTTCTTCCACGCCAGATTGGCGACGATCTTGGAAAATGTCTTGGTCATCATGCCCGTCAGCACCGCGAGAACGTGCAGCGGGTTGATGGTGAGGTCGCCGCCGACCGCCCGATCATGAAAATTCTGGTCCGTGTATTCCGGCGTCTGGTCGAGGGTGCGCAGGGTGTGCGCCATGCTCTCCCCCGCCCGGAAGGTCTTGCCCGGCCGGTGCTCGTAGGTTTCGCCCACCACGATGTCCTCGAAAAACATTCCCATCTGCTCGCGGAAGACGCCGGGCGCTATCTCGAGGTGCGATGCGTGCCTGTTCATGGCGTTTCCTGGCGGTCGGGCTTTAGACCCGATGGGTCTAATACCCCGGAGCTTGCTCCGGGGATCTTTACTTCCGACGGGAAAGCAGATGTCGGGCGTAAAGCCCGACCTACAGTGGATAGATGTACTTGCATGCGCATGCCTCAGTAATTGATCCGCGTAAACTGGTCCTGCCCGGCGCGGGCGATCAGCAGGTCGTAGACCAGCTTGATGACCACCTCGCCGCGTTGGTTGAGGCCCTGTGTCGCTACCTTGAGGCGGCCGAGTTGGGCATCTGGCGCCCTCGGGCCGTTGGGGGCAACGGCCCCTGCCGTGTTCGCCTTCGGACCTTTGGGGGCAACGGCCCCGATCGCGCTTGCCGCGGCAGACTCTACCCAGTCGGCTTTCTCCACTATCTCGGATTCGGCATAGACCGTGTCGCCGCCGACCGTCGGCAGCGGGAGCTTAATTTCATCGATGCCGTGCAGTTTGGTCCGCTTGGCAAATGTCTTCCAGTTCATACCCATGATGACCTTCATCGTGAGGT
>JANMVS010000412.1:0-3213 GCA_031392885.1 Verrucomicrobiota bacterium | reverse complement strand
GAACCGGGCTTGCAGCCGCAAATTGTAAGCCTCGGGACTGACCTCGCCCCGCTTTGCCGCCGTCGCGAGTTTCAATTGCAGATTTTGCGAAATCAGCCCCGCGATCTCGTCCTGCACGGCGAAGATGTCCTTCAAGTCGCGCGTAAAGGTGTCACTCCACACATGGAACCCGTCCGCCGCCTTGATCAGCTGCGCCGTGATGCGCACCTTGTCGCCCGACTTGCGCACGCTGCCCTCGACCACGTAGGCGACACCGAGCTTCTGCGCGATCTCGGGGATCGGCACTTCCTTGCCCTTGAAATAAAAGGCCGACGTGCGCGCCGAGACTTTCAGTCCGGGAATTTTCGCCAGCACGTTGAGCAACTCCTCGCTGATGCCGTCGGAGAAATACTCCTGCTCCTTGTCGCTGCTGAGATTCGCGAACGCCAGCACGGCGACGGATTTGTCGTCCGGCTTTGGGACGTTCGCCGATGGGCCGCCCGTCGCCGGCTCCACGCAGAGTTTTTGGAAGCGCGGGTCGTCACGGAGCTTGTCCCACACCGGATCGAGCCGCAGCAGCGCGGGCGTGAGCGGCCAGCCCACATTGTGTTCCACCGGCGCCGCCACGCGCAGTTTCTCCAGCAAGGGCAGCGCGTCATCCGCGCGGCCGAGTGCCGCGTAGATGAGCACGGGCGAGCCGAACCACCAGCGATCGAGCCCGCCGCGCGCGAGTTCCTCCACGACGCGCGCCTCGCGCAGGGCTTCGTCGGCCGAGCCCAGCAGCGCGAGCAATTCGCCGCGCATCAGGTGCAGCTCGCGGTTCTGCGCGGCGTTTTTCAGGCGGACGTTCACAACGTCGAGGCCGGCTTCCCAAGCGAGGCGCGCGGCCTCCTTGCGTCCGGCCAGTGCGTGCGCACGACCAACCCAGTAGGTCTTCGGTCCTGCGAAAAAATTATCCTGGATGTAGTCGCCAGAAAACCGATCCAGCGTCTGCAACGTCTCTGCGGGCGCACGCTGGCAGAGTTGCACCAGCGCCGTCGTCCAGATCGTGCGGGGCAGGCTGCGCGCCGCCGTCGGCATGGCGGCGAGCACGCGCGCCGCGCCGTCCACATCGCCTTTCCAGGTGAGCAGCAGGTTCGCAAGCCCGGCCTGCGAGTTGGCGGAGGGCTGCGCCGCGACCGACTGCCGGATGCAGCGATCCGCCTCCTCGAACCGCGCGCGGTGGAAATACAGCAGGAACTCGGTGTAGCGCGACAGGGCGGGGTTGCTGCCCGGCAGGGTCACGATCCGCTCGGAGAGCGCCGCTGATTCGTCCACCCGATCCGTTTTATCGTAAATCCACGCCAGACCGCTGAGGGCGCCAATATGATTGGGCTCACGTGTGAGAATTTTATTGAATGAGGCCTCGGCGACCGCCGGCTCCTCGTTATCGCGCTGCCAGCGGGCGAGCGCGAACTGCGCCTCCGGAGAATTGGGATCGAGGCTCAGGGCGCGTTCGGCGTGGCTGCGCGCCGCGGCCACGCGCGCCGGCGCGTGATCAAAACCGCGGGAGCCAAACGAAAAATTGAGCAGCGAAGAAAACGCCCAAATCTCCGCATCGTTCGGATCCAGCTCGAGGGCGCGCTTGATCAGACTCTCGGCCGCCGCGAAGTCTTCCGCCGACGAGTCATATTTGTCCAAGCTCGTCGCACGGGCGCGAGCCGCGAGCTGGCGGGCCTCGGACAATTGCGGCGCCGGGGTAGCGGGAACGGGCTCCTTGCGCGACTCCTTCTCCTTCAGCACCAGCAGCAACGCCATCGCCACGCCGAAGATTGGCAACGCCCACCACCACTTGGACGGACCGCGACGCTGTAGGGCGGGGTCGCCGAACCCCGCCTTTTCGGAGGATGGCGGGATTCGGAGATCCCGCCCTACATCCCCACCCAGCAACCGCTTCACTTGTGCGGCAAACCCCGGTGGTGTTTCCCCACTCTTCAGCCGAGTCCATTGCACCGCGGAAAATGAATCGGGCACGTCCGCGTCGGCATCCTTGGTGTCATCGATACAGACTGGCAGGAGAAATGCCCGCCCCCGCCCCATGAGGTGCGTGCGCTGGTCGGCCAGCCGCCATTCCAGTCTGAAATACCCTTCCGTCCGCGACTGGGTATTTTGCGAAATAACCGGGATGAGCAGGGCACACTCCTTGATCTGCTTTCTGATCTTCGCATCCCACGCATCGCCACCCACCAGTTCGCTCTGGTCGAACCACACCTCGACGCCGGCCGCGCGCAAGGCGTCACAGATGCGCTTGGCGGCATCGGCATCCTGGGACGCGTAGCTGAGGAACACCGCGCCTTTCGGCGCGGAACGCTCAACGTTTAACCCTGAACGTCCAACGCTCAACGACCAGTCCTCCCGGATGTAGTGTGTGGGTTCTTCACTTGAGCGTTATTAGTTCAACGTTGGGACTTGGGCGTTTGTTCAGGTTCATCGCTCAGACAATTTCCTTGGCGATGATTTCCAGCAGGCCGGGCAACGCTGCGATCCCGCGTTGCCCGTTAAAGACCGTCTCCGTCACCTGCGCGACGAGCACCCGGCGGTCGGCGCCGATAAGGTCGGCCGCCGCGTTGAAGCGCGCAAAATCCGCCGGCGCCGGACTCGAGGTTAGCTTCACCTCCACCGCCCACAGGTGCCGGCCCAGCTTGAATACCAAATCCACCTCGTAGCCGTCCGTGGTGCGAAAATAGTGGGGCGCCACCATGACACCTCGCGCCGCCAGCGACTCGACGACCTGGCCGATCACAAATCCCTCCCAGCTGGCTCCCACCCAAGGCTGGTGGAGCAACTCAGCGGCATCGCGCACCCCGAGCAAGGCATGCAGCAGGCCACTGTCGCGCCAGTAGACGCGCGGCGAGCGGACGAGGCGTTTTTTCAAGTTGGGCAGCCACGGTGGCAGCCGGCGCAGAAGAAAGGCACCTTCAAGAAAATCCAAGTAACTGTTCACCGTATGGTAGCTCAGCCCGAGGCTCTGGCCCATCTGGCTGGCGTTCCAGATCTGCCCGTGCACCGCGGCGGTCATGCGCAGCAGGCGGTCCGTCACCGCCGGTTTCGCCGGCAACCCCCAGACCGGCAGATCGCGCTGGGCCAGCAGCGTGAGATAATCCAACTGCCATTGCGGGAATCGCCCGCCTCCGGTCACCCCGCCTTCAGGAAAACCGCCCAGCAGCCAGCGCTCCGCCAGCGGCACGGCGGGCA
>JANMVS010000372.1:0-6277 GCA_031392885.1 Verrucomicrobiota bacterium | reverse complement strand
CGTGGAGCTGGGCGAAAATGTGGCGCGCGGTTCCTATTGGATGGATTTTCTCTCGTCCGATTACCGGATGCTGCTGCGCGGCCAGTTGCACCCGCCGGCCATCACCGGCTGGTTCAACGGCGACTGGTGGCTGAATTTCTGGCAGGCTCACTTCGCCTTTCCCGTTGCGCCGCCGGCGGCGGAAGTCGACTTGCAGGGCCGCTGGAAGGATCCGAATCGCACCGTGTTCTTCGGCCGTGCCGAGGCTGGGGCCGCCACCGTCTGGGGCGGGGAATTCGAGCAGACCCACGCGGTGATTTTTCTCCGGCCCAATTTCACGCACGGGCTGGCGCTGGACGCCACGCGCGCCGGCGGCACGCAGCGGCTGACCGGCACCTTCAAGCGCTTCGCCAAACCGGGCGCGCGCGAGACCGACCGGTTCGAATTCGATTTCAACACGCTGGTCGAGCCGGTGATCCTGGGCCGGATGCTCGACGGCAAGGCGGATGACGTGCTGGCGAGCCTGCGGTTAACCCAGCCGCCCCGCGTGCACGCGCAGGGCACCTTGGGCGCGACCCCCAACTATACCTTCAGCGGCGAAGCCGGGGGGGGACTGCACTATTTCGGCTTCCCCCTGGATACGGCCCGCGTCAAAGGCGGCGTCACCGGAGCCGAGGTGCGGCTCGATGAGATCGAGTTCACGACGGCGGGCGGCCAGGGCGCGGGCAAGGCCGCCGTGTACGGCCCGCCGGATTTTCGCCGGCTCGGTTTTGATGTTAATATCCACGGCGCAGATCTCGCCCGCATCATCCGGGCCGCGGAGGGATACCAAGCCAACCTCAGCGGGCAAAAGACCGCATCCCTGGCCGAGAGCAAATTCATGCAGCGCGCGTCCGGCGGCCGGCTGGATCTGGCGCTGTCGGCCCAGGGCCAGCCGGGCGACCTCGTGAGTTTCACCGGCAGCGGCAATGCGGCCCTCACCGGCGCGGAACTGGGCGAAATCCACCTCTTCGGTTTGCTCTCGCAGATCCTCAGCGGGCTGTCGCTGAATTTTTCGTCCCTGAAACTCAATGCGGCGCGCACCAGCTTCAAACTGGCGGACGGACGGCTGCATTTCCCGGATTTGAAAATCACCGGGCCCAGTGCGGTCATCGAGGCCCGCGGCGATTTTGTGTTCGCGAACAAAGCGCTGGATTTCACCGCCAAGTTCAAGCCTTCCCTCGAGAGCAACAATCCCCTGACCGTCGTCATCGGCTTGGTGATAAAACCCTTCACCAGCATTCTGGAACTGAAGCTGAACGGCCCCCTGAGCAATCCCAACTGGTCCATCGTCGCCTTCCCCTCCACCCCCAGTCCGGAATCCGCCCCCGCCACTCCCCCGCCGCCGACCGCGACCGAGCCCGCGGCTCCACCGGAAAAAATCAGCCCGCCCAAGGGATAATAATTGGGGGCAAGTTTACCCGCCGTTGGAATTCACCGCAGATCCAGCAAATCAACGCAGACAAAAAAATGGGGGGAATATCCCAGTCCCTGATTTTTCCCCTATCCGGGGCGGGGCAGGTTTTCTCATTTAAGGCACGGTCTGCCTCAGGAATATCCGCGGCAACCAGCGTAATCCGCAATTTCTACTTCATCGTGCGGCTCGAGCTGAACCATCGGACTTTTAACGACCCCACCGCGGGTTGCCCCTTAAACAATTGCCATGAGAAAAACTCCCTCGTAGCAACTGAGCGGTCCTTCGCGAATGCCGTCAATTCCCCGCACCCATTTTCGTTTGCTGTCCGACCGCCATCTCGGGCCCTTTGTGCTGCTGGCGCTGTATGGCCTGACGGTTCTCGCCGGCTGGGCCGGCGGAAATCTGGCCCTGGTGCAACCACGGTCTTACGATGCGGTCCTGCCCGCCAATGCCTGCGTGTGCCTCGTTTTCCTGAGCCTGGCGCCCCTCGCCTTCGCCCTGGGTTGGAGGCGGAGCGGCGTGAGCCTCGGGGCGCTCGGGACCCTGCTGGCCGGGGTTTCATTACTCGAAGCCCCGTTGCAGCTCAATCTCGGCATCGATAACCTGCTGATTAACCATGAAGCCCTGGTCGCGGGCTCGCACATTGGCCGGCTGCCGGCGGCCCTGGCGACCGTCCTGCTGTTGGCGGGCATGCTGCTCATCTGGCAGGGACTGCGCCCCACCGACCACCGCCGACCAATCTGGACCGCCCTCCTGGGCTCACTCTGCGGCGCATACGGCTTAACCGGCTTGCTCGGCTACCGCACCGGCCTCAACGCGGTGGAATTCTGGCTGACCTACGCTCAACTCGGCCCGCACACCGCGTTAATGTTGATCGTGCTGGGCACGGCGCTGCTCCTGCTCGCCGTCAAGGACAGTCCGGACGGGGCCAACGCCGGTCCGGTCTGGCTCTGGTTACCGGTCGTGGTCTACGGGGCGACCCTGACAATCACTTTCTGGATCGCCCTGCGGCAGCGCGAGCTGAGCTACACCAACAGCACCACCCTGCTCACCAGCAACAACATCGCGGCGCTCTTCAACGGCGAGGCCGAATCCCATATCAGCAGTCTGTCGCGCATGGCCCGGCTCTGGACCAAGTCCCCCGGCACCACGCAGCAGGAGTGGGAGGCGGACGCCGCCGAATATCTGCGCGATTTCGAGGGCTATCGCTCCATCATGTGGGTCGATACCGGGCTGCACACACGCTGGTATTGGCCGCATCGGGGCAATGAGGACGCGCCCCTTTACGACCACGCGGTAAATTCCGTCCGCCGCACCGCCATCGCCGCCGCCAGTCAGTCCCGCGGCGCGGCCATCGCCGCCCCACTCGAGTCGCCCCTGCAACCCCCTTCGTTTGCGGTGTATTCCACCGTGATGCGCGAGGCCAGTCTCGCCGGCTTCATTGTGGGGGAATTCTACTATGACAAGTTTTTCGACGTCATCGACCGGCGGCTCAATCTTTCGCGACGTTATCAGTTCACCGTCTCCGTCTCCCAGCCCACCGCCCCGGCCGTGGCGACCCGCGAACTCAAGGTTTACGCGACCATGACCCCGGTCGAGAACATTGATGAGCGCCTGCGCCAGACTGTTTCCTATAGCCTGCTCGGACAGCACCTCACCCTCTCCCTCGCGCCCCGCCCCGGCTATCTTAATTCCAACCGGCAATACCTGCCCGAGCTGGCGCTCTTCTCCGGCTTGGGCCTGAGCGCCCTGTTCGGCCTCGTGGTCAATCTGGCCCAGTCCGCCCGTCGTCGCCAGCGCGCCGCCGAACACACCAGCCAGCAATTGCGCGCGGAAAACGAGGAGCGCCGCCGGGTCGAGGCCCGCCTCCAGACCACCGACGAACGCCTCAATCTCGCCCTCGATGCCACCCAGGTCGGCGTCTATGAGTGGCACCTCGAGTCCGACCACCTGTTCTGCACGCCGAGTGTCTGGAACCTCATCGGCTACGATCCCCGCGACATGCCCACCACCGGCGCGGCCTGGCTCAATCTGCTGCACGCGGACGACCAGCCTTTCGTGCGCGAGGTCATTGAGGCCCACTTCCGCGGCGAAACCCCCTTCATCGAGATCGAACACTGCGTCCTCCACCACAGCGGCGAATGGATCTGGATCGCCCTCCGGGCCAAATGCATCTCTTTCAGCGCGGCGAAACGCCCGCTGCGCGTCCTCGGCACCATTCAGAACATCAATGCCCGCAAACGGGCCGATGAAGCCCTGCGCGTCAGCCAAGCCGAGAGCCGCAAGCTCTCCCTCGTCGCCAGCAAGACCGACAATGCGGTCATCATCACCGACCAGCAAGGCGGGATCGAGTGGGTCAATGAGAGTTACTCCCGCCTCACCGGCCGCCGCCTCACCGAGGTCGCCCACCGCCCGCTCATCGAACTGCTCGCCAGCCCCGAAGGCGACCCGGGCGCGATCGAGCGCATCAACGCCGCGCTCCACGAACGCGAACCTGTCACCACCGACGTCGTGCAGCTCGCCGGTGACGACCGCCGCTTCCACGTGCGTCTCGACCTGCAGCCCGTCATCAGCGAGGAAGGCCTCGTCACGAATTTTATCGCCATCGAAACCGACATTACGTCCCGGGTGGAAACCGAGCGGTCGCTCCGCCAGGCCAAGGCGGACGCCGACGAAGCCTCCCGCGCCAAGTCCGACTTCCTCGCCACGATGTCGCACGAGATCCGCACGCCGATGAACGGCGTCATCGGCATGACCAGCCTCCTCCTCGAGACTGAACTCACGGCCGAGCAGCGCGACTACCTCACCACCATCCGCACCAGCGGCGACGGCCTGCTCACCATCATCAACGATATCCTCGACTTCTCGAAAATTGAGTCCGGCAAGATGGAACTCGAGTGCCAGCCCTTCGAGCTCGCGCTGTGTCTCGAGGAGGTCATCAACATTTTCGCGCTGCCGGCGGCCGCCAAGAACATCGAGCTCGCTTACCACATCGCCCCCGCCGTGCCCGCCTGCATCATGGGCGACAGCACCCGGCTGCGCCAGGTCCTCGTCAATCTCTTCAGCAACGCCCTCAAATTCACACCCCGCGGTTTCATCACGCTGGAGCTGGACCTCGCCCCCGGCTCCACCGCGCCCGGCGCGGATAATAAATTCCTGCTCGATTTTCAGGTCACGGACACCGGCATCGGCATCCCCGCCGAGCGGCTCGGCGTGTTGTTCAAGCCGTTCAGCCAGGTGGATTCCTCCACCACGCGGAAATACGGCGGCACCGGCCTCGGCCTCGCAATCTCCCACCGGCTCTGCCAGCTCATGGGCGGAACGATCGACGTGCATAGCACCCCCGGGCAGGGTTCGCGGTTTCACTTCAACATCCAAATCACCGCGGTTGACCTGCACGACCCCCATGCGCCCCCGCGGTTTGCGCCCATCCCCGGCGGCCTCGTGCTGGCAGTGGACGACCATCCCGTCAATCGCGCCATGCTCCGCGATGCCCTCACCGCTTGGAAACTCCAGCCCCTCCTGGCCGCCGATGCCACCGCGGCCCTGCAGCTGGCGGGCTCAGGCCAACTCGCCGCCGCGATCATCGATCAGAACCTGGGGGATGCTTCCGGGCTGGAACTCGCCGCCCAGCTGCACACCACCCAGCCCAATCTGCCCATTATCATTTACACGGGAGCGGCGGAGGGATCCACCCCTCCCGCCGGCCCGGGTTCGCCTATTTTTCGTCTGCCCAAACCGATCAAGCCCCACCAGCTGCACGACAAGCTTCGGCAGGTGATTCATGGGTCGGTCCCGAGCAGTGTCACCCCGCCCAGGACCACCGCCGCCGTGGCGGTCCGTCTCGCCGACACCATCCCCCTCGCGATCCTCATCGTGGAAGACAACAAGGTGAACCAGAAGATTCTCCTTCGCTACCTCGAGCTCATGGGTTACCACGCCGACGCCGCGGCCAACGGCCGCGAAGCGGTGGCGGCGGTGCAGGAGCGGAACTATCAACTTGTGTATATGGACATGCAGATGCCGGAGATGGATGGACTCGAAGCCACGCGGGAAATCCGCACCCGGCTCGCCCCGGAACGGCAGCCCATCATCATCGCCCTCACCGCGAACGCCATGGCGGGCGATCGGGAACGCTGTCTCGCCGCCGGAATGAATGACTTCCTGACCAAGCCGATAAAGCTCCAGGAGATCCAAGAAAGCATCAAGCGCTTCTTCGGCCCGAAGCCGGGCGGCGCGGGCTAGAGCCGTTTAAATTGTTCTGTAGTCGAAAAAGTGAATGTAGCGGCGAGCGCCAGCGCATTTCAAACCCGCGGGCGGGGTCGCCCGCGCTCCAGCCTGTACTCCCTGGAGCCACGGCGACCTCGCCGTGGAACTGCCTCCTGCGGCCAACCAAACCGGAGCATCCTTCGGGGTATTGGACCCACCGCGAATAAAAATCTACATCAGTCGCCGCAGCTCCTCGATCTCCCTCCGTCGCGCCGGCTCCGTCACCAGATTTTCCATTTCCTCGGGATCGCGCTCCAGATCGAAATACAGCCACGGCGTCCCATCGGCGTTGAGCACCAGCTTGTGCTGCGCCGAGCGGAAACCCCGCCAGGCCCGATCACATTGCAGCGGCAGCGCCGGGGCCACCGGCATCGAAATGTCCGCACTGTCCCGCTTGCAAACCCACTCCCGGCCCTCCGCCCAGGCCACCGCCAGATGCGGCAGATCCACGAGACTGACCGCACTGCGATCCGTTTGGTTTGGCTCCTGGCCCCTCGCCCCCTGCTCCCGGCGAATCAGGAGCGGCACGCGAATTGATTCCTCATAGGGCCAGGCTTTCCGGAATAACCCGTG
>JANMVS010000403.1:0-4303 GCA_031392885.1 Verrucomicrobiota bacterium | reverse complement strand
CAGCAGCTTCAGACTCAGGCCTTCGTTCTCGCCAAGCTGCCCTCAGGCTCCGACTCGTTCGAGCAACTGACCGCCTTCTCGGGCGAACATGGCGTACTGCACTGCCTGATCAGGACCCCGAAACCCAACCCCGCCGCCGCGCGGCGCCGCAGTTCCGCGACGCAGAGCGAAGGCAGCCTCGATCTTTTCGACGAAGCCGAGCTCTGGCTCGAATCCACCAACCAGGGCCGCACCTGGTTCATCAAGGAACACCGTTTCCTCCAGCGCCAGCCCGGCATCGGCCGTTCCTACGAAACCCTGCGTGCGGCCTCCGCGCTTTCCACGCTCTGCAGCCGCAATCCCGTGTCCGACGAGTCGCGTCCGGCGGTGGCCGACCTGCTCCGCTCGAGCCTGGCCGCCCTCGGCGCGGGTGGCCGGCCCGACGTCACCTGGCTCAAGGCGCTCTACTGTTTCCTTCGCGACGAGGGTTATCCCGTAAAACAGCACTGGTGGCCGGAACTCCCCGCCGCCGAACGTGAGCGGGCCGCCCAGTTGCTCAACCAACCGCTCGCCGCCCAAGCCGCCGCGCCCGAGGCGGTCGCCCCGATCATCCGCCGGCTGGAGGAGTGGGTCAAAGCGGAGACGGAGATCAGACTGTAGGAGCCTGCTTGCAGGCGATGCTTGACTGGTCGCTTGTAAACAAGCTCCTACTACGAAACTTGCCGGCCCCATGGAATTCTCCCTCGAATACAAGACCGCCAGCCTGAGCGTCGGCGAATTCGCCAGCTTTGTCCTCGGCCCGCAGGAGTCGGGCGGCGGACCGCAGGGCCTGTGGCGCGCCCAGCTCGGCCAGCACTGGCACCACGAAATGCGCGCGCGAGCCGAGCACGAATTCACGATCGATGGCGTCCTGCGCCCGGATGTCCATTTCGAGGTCGGCATCGACGGCCGGCTCACGCACCGCGGCTGGACGTTCACCCTCAACGGCCGCATCGATCAGGTCGTGGGAAATACGCTGCGCGAAATCAAAAGCGTCACCCGGCCGTTGCCGCGGGAGGAAGCGGAGCTGCGCGCGGACTACCCGTCCTATTTCCTCCAGCTCGCCGCGTATGCCGTACTGGTCCGGGCCTCGTCGCTCAACGCGCAACTCTTCCGCCCGGCGACGGCCGGGACGGACCCCGGGTTGGGAGCAACCAACAACGGCGCATCTCTCAACCGTTTATCCCTGCGCGCCGAACTCATCTTCGTCCAGACCGGCTCCGGCCTGGCGCAAACCATCGCGCTGACGCCGTTCGACGAGGCGTTGGTTTATCACCAACTCGATGCCCTGGTCGAATTCCTCAATCTGCAGGCGCGGGCCACTGCGCGCCGACGCGCGCTGCAGTTCCATCCGGCCTTTGCCACGCTCCGCCCCGGCCAGGAAACCATCCAGCAGGACCTGACCGCGGCCTTCAATCCTCCGTCCTCTGTCCTCCGTCCTCCGTCCTCGGTGGTCTTGTTCGAGGCCCCCACCGGCTACGGCAAGACCGGTTGCGTGCTGGAATTCGCCCTGAGCCAGATGCGCTCCGGCCGGTTCGCCCGGCTGATCTGGCTCACCGGCAAAGCCACCGGCCAGTTGCAGGTCGTCCATACCCTCCAGCAAATGACCGCTCCGGAAACTTGTCATATAATAGATGACAAACGTTCCACTCCACTCGCCTTCTGGCAGGTGCGCAACAAAAGCGAACACTGCGTCAACCATACTTTCCATTGTGTGCGCGACGGCTGCGACTACCTCGCCGGCGCGGCGGAGCGTTGGCCGTTGAGTGGGTTGGCGAAGTTCTACCTCGACGATCGCCAACCGCGCGATCTCGACACGGTGCGCGTCGCGGGCCGCGACGCCCGTATCTGTCCCTACGAGATCACCCGCACCGCCCTCGCCTTCAACGACGTCTGGATCGGGGATTTCAACTACGTCTTCGCTCCCGGCAACCGCGGGGTGTTCTACGACCAACCCGGCTTCAATCCCGCGGAAACGCTGCTCGTCATCGACGAGGCGCACAACCTGCCTTCGCGCGTGGCCGGAGCCTATTCGCATCGCGCCAACGATCACGACGCCCGTCTACTCCTCGCCGAACTGGACCACCGGCAAGCCCCAGCTCCGCTGGTGCTCGCCGTCGAGGAATGGATCATGCTGCTGGCCTCGCTCAAGCCGGCCGAATCGCTTGAGCCCGCCATGGAAGATGAAATTCGTGAGTTGGTCGCCCGGGTGGCGAATCTGGTCAGCACGCTGCCGCTGGATTACGCCGCCCTCGGGCCGCACCACGCCGAGTCGCTCTGGCAGTTCGCGCAGCTTGGGGATTTTCTCCACGACACCCAGCTGACGAAGCTGCTCTGGGTGCCCCGGGAGGGCGAACTGGAGTTCACCTGCGTCGATGCGGCTCCGGCCATCGGGGAGACCCTGCGCCAGTTCGGCGGCGCGATTCTCATGTCGGCCACTTTGCAGCCCTACGACAACATGGCGGCGGCGGGCGGGCTCGAGGTAGGGCGCGGAGTCCCTTCCGCGCCTTTCGACGGCGGGCAAGGGACTGCCCGCCCTACCCCGACCTACGCGACCCTCCACGCCCTGACCCCCTGGCGAGCCGGGGCCTACGACGTCGCCGTGGATATGCGCGTTGAGACCACCTACAAGCAGCGCGCCAACCACTACGGCACAACCGCCACCACCATCGAGGAGATGCACCGCGCCTCCTCCTCTCAACCCTCACCGCTTTTGCCTGACGGCGGTCAGGACAAACACCGGGCTGGCAACAGCCAGCAATGGCGCAACTCGCAACTGGCCGCGGCCTCCGCCATCGCCGTCTTCTTCCCCTCCTACGCCTACGCCGAGTCCGTCCTGCGCGCCTTGGAGAACAACGGCGCGGTGCTGCGCGTGGCGCTCCAACCGCGACTCCCTGATCTCGCGGCCCAGACGGCGTGGGTCGAGGAAAGCCTCCTGCTGGCCGATGCACTCTTCCTCGTCCTTGGCAGCAGCTTCGCCGAAGGCATAGATCTCCTCGGTGGCCGCGTGACCCATGCGATGGTCGTCGGTCCCGCCCTGCCCGAAGTCAACGCGGTGCAGAAGGCGCGCATGGATGCGCTGGCCAGTCTCGGCCGCGACGCCGCTTTCCGCCGCGTTTACCAGATTCCCGGATTGCAGAAAGTGAACCAGGCTCTCGGCCGGCTGGTGCGCGCGCCGGGGCAAAAGGCCAAGGTCCTGCTGCACTGCCGGCGGTTTGCGGAGCCAACCTACGCCGCGCTCCTCGCGATGGATTACCAAATGTTCACGGAGATCGGCGCCGAGTCCGAATTGCACGAGTGGCTGGGAGGAAAGCCTTAGGGCTGTTTCAATCATACTGTAGCCGGGGCCGCTGACCCCGGTGCATATCCGGACGGCGAAGCGCAGCCACCGGGGTCAGCGACCCCGGTTACACCTTCATTTAAACCGCCCTAGGGCGCGGCGGGCGTGACCACGAATGGGTCGATCGTCAGACCATAGGCAAAGCGGGCTTTTTCCTGAAAGGTAACCTTGACCAGTTCCGCCTCGTTGAGCGCATTGATCGCCTCAAGCACCGGACGAGGGCCGCCCCCTTTGGTTGATGCCCGATACCCCATGGTCTGCCAGGATATTTCAACGCCGGCGACGCGCGTATTGTGCTCCCAGACCAGGCGACCGCGGTCCGAATAATTATGCGTCCTGGCTACCAGCAGATACCGGGAAAACTGTCGGGGCATGGACTGGCCAATGCCAATGATGCGGTTGCCGGCACCCATCAGAAAATCAACCGCGAGGGATGGATTACTGCGGACCGTGGTCACCAGGAGCTGCTCCCCTTCCTTTTCCACATGAGTGATGCGCTCACCCCATGGTCCGATCAGAGTCCGGGTTCCAGGCTGCAACGGCACGCTGGCAGCTGAACCTATTTCCATCAGACCATACCTGAGCTTCAGGGTGTAGGCGGCCGGTCCGGCTTGCAGCCGGTCCACGGTGGCAACAGGGACAACTTGGGTGGCCCGAGAGTCGACCGGGGTTCCGATCGGTGCCGTGGGCACGAGCAGGGCTTTCCTCGCCATCAGATAGGACAGACCGTCCCCAGTTTCCACCCGCACCCAACTCCACCCCTCATCGGCTGAACTATCAGGCCAGTGAAAGGTGTAATTGGCCGTATGGGGCACCAACGCTTGAGATTCCTGCAAACCTTCCACGCGGTAGTCCACCCTTAGTTGGACGAACCTGCTGGGCTGACGGGCTCCAGGCGCAGGAGGGGCGAGCGTCGCATCCTTGAAGATAAAGGACAGCCCATCC
>JANMVS010000368.1:0-3262 GCA_031392885.1 Verrucomicrobiota bacterium | reverse complement strand
AGTCCTGACGGCGCGCCCGGCGGTCACACCCTACCACGACCCCGGCTTATCCGGAGGATGCGCCCTACCTGGAGGCGAGCCCTCCAAAACTCATCCGCTTTTATCCGTGGTAAAATTCTGTGGCCGCGCGGCCTTCAGGCCTGTTTGCTGCTGTCGCCAGCTGATCGGGCCGCGGCGGCGCTGGCGGACGGGTTGGAGCCGGTTGACCGCAGGGGAGAAAAGGAACCGGACGACTTCGCCGGGGAAGCGGATCCACCTGCCTTCTGGGGCAGGCGGGACGGGGAGCCCGGCAGCATCCGACCGGTGGGGAGATCAATGGGCGCACCATGCAGTTTGATCGAGGCGGTGGAGGCCTCCAGGATTTTCACCACCTCCAGGCCCTTGGTCCCGGAGGTGATCGGGGTCCGGCCATTCCGAATGCAGTCGAGGAAATGCTGGCATTCAATCTTCAGCGGTTCGTCCGCCTTGATGTAGGGACTGTAGGTGTCGCCGTAATGGTAGGCATAGTGGAACTCCGCGAAAGTGTCGTAGCGCGGCGGCCGTTTCACATTCACATCGAAGATCTTGATCTTCTCCTGCGCGACCACGTCGTCGTACACGATCATGCGCTCGCTGCCGACGATGGTGATTTCCCGGACTTTCTTCGGGTCGAGCCAGCTGCTCTGGATGGTGGCGGATTTCTCGTTGGAAAAATGGAGGCTCATCGAGGTGACATCCTCGATGCCCGGCGTGACGTGCGCCGCGCCCCGGCAGTTCACGCTGTAGGGATTCTCCTGCATGATATAGAGAATGATCGAGATGTCGTGCGGGGCGAGGTCCCAGGCGACGTTGATGTCCTTTTGGAACAGACCCAGATTCAGGCGGCGGGCGGAGATGTAGCGGATTTCGCCGATGTCGTTCCGGTCCACGATCTCCTTGATTTTGCGCACGGCGGGCGAATAGAGGAACGTGTGGCCCACCATGAGGATCACGCCCTGTTGTTTCGCGATCGCGATGAGTTCCTCGCATTGCGCGACGGACGCCGCCATCGGTTTCTCAATGAAGGTGTGCTTGCCGGCGAGCAGGCTGCCCTTGGCCATGGCGTGGTGAAATTTGACCGAGGTCGCGATGACGATGGCATTCAGGGCGGGGTCCTTGAGCAAATTTTCGTACTTCGTCTCCGTCTCCAGTCCGGGGTAAAGATTCCGCAAGTGAGTGAGGCGTTCCTCGCTGACATCGCAGATGGATTTCAGCCGGCAATCCGCCAGCAGTCTGAAATTGCGCACCAAATTAGGGCCCCAATAACCGCAGCCCACGAGTCCGATAACGATTTGCTTAGTCATTTGTTCGTCAAGAAGTGCAAGCAGCACAACCGTCGCCGGTTAGTGCGGCAATCAAATTGCGTCGGAGCTAATCCTCAATTCGCAAAATGATTGGCCACAAAAAAATGCAAAAAGCACAAAATCGGAAAACACGCCGAAGGCAGTGGAGGGCTGGTCTCCCGACCAGCCGCGGGCCGCCGGGACGCGGGCCCTCCAGAATGCCCCTCTACTTTGTGATCCTCAGCCTTGCGCATTATCCGGATCGAATCCGTGCCATCCGTGGCCAAAAAACCCGTGGTTAATTCCTACCGCCCGGATCCGGCATAGCCCGGAACCTTCTCTCACTCGGACCGAGCGCGGGCTATCGGGAAGGGGACTTCCGTCATGCGATCGTTGGCGGCGGCTTGTTTCCGCCCGTTGCGGGTATCAATGATCTGCGCAAGGAGCGCCGGGATCGTCATGACGATGATATACAAATCCAGCCCGAGGGATTTCGTCTCGGCATACTGGATATCCAGGCGAATCATCTCCTCAAAGGTGGTGCGATTCTTGCCGGAGACCTGCCAGAGGCCGGACAAACCGGGCTGGGCCAGGAAACGTTTCTGCTGATGGGAAGTGTACTGCTGGTATTCCGCCGGCAGGCAGGGGCGGGGACCAACGAGGCTCATCTCTCCCCGCAGCACGTTGATCAACTGGGGCAGCTCGTCGAGCCCCGTGGCCCGCAGGAGCCAGCCACCGGGGATCAGCCGTGAGTCACCCTTGGCGTCCAATTTGACCATGGGTGCATTGGAGCCGATCAACTCACTGAAATATTGCTGATGACCCTTGGTATCCGCGCCGACCGTCATCGTTCTGAATTTATATATTTTGAAGCGGCGCCCCATGAACCCAACGCGATCCTGCAGAAAAAATACCGGCCCGGGGGAGACGAATTGCATGACGATGGCAATTGCGAGAGTGAAAAACGCCAGGACTGGCAGGGTCACGATGCAAAGCGTGAGGTCGAGAATACGTTTAATGTCCGGGAGCGAGGCGAAGGAAAGGTTGGTGGCTCGGGGAAAAGTTTCAGCGTGCATGGGGTGCTTTTTTTAGGTTCAACGGTTGGGTAAAAAAACAGGGAAAATTTCTTAACTGCGTTTTTACTGCAATGCAACTGCATCTAGGGGTCAAGCTGTTTTTACGTTAATTCAACAAACTACGGCCGGGATATTGGCGATCTGGGGGAGAAATCCAGAGGGCGGCAGTGGCTTTTTCAAAAAAGGATTAACGAGGGAGGGTGTTAAGGGGAGAGGTATTTAACGGACTCTTTACTGCAATTGATCAGCGTCTGATCGTTGAGCGGATTTAAAGACTAACCATGACGAATACAGGGTGTCCAGCATTGTTTAACAACATGTTGCAGGACGTGATTTTAAGCTTGATTCGTAATCATTTGGTGTCGCGGGCAGTCCCTTCCCAAGTGGGTAGCAGCAGTCGATGAAGAAACTCAGCTTTAGGAGGGGCTTTATACCGCGATTCGAAAGCAGACCGAGGGCCGTTGTGGGCAACGGGCCCTACCGATGACGGCTCACGTGACCGGGAGGTGCAGGTCTTCCACCAGCGCTGATGGGCAATTATGCTCGGGCTTGGCTACGTGGCGGCGCGGGCGATCCAGGGCGCGATCCGGGACGAGATGAAAACCGGTGGCATCTTCCCGTCCCTCTGGAGCAAACAGGATGCTATGGATCAAAACACTAAAAGCCGGGATGAAGATGACTCCGGCGATGATGAGGAGGGTTGCAATCATGGGGTTGCTTGCGGCGTGACAGTTTCGTCTCGAATGCCTGTTTTCTAAAGCGGTATCTGAGGGGCGGAGCTCGTTTAATCAGATTTTAACCAGTCATAAACGAACGATAGTCCGCCCTCGGTTGCCAGTGGGTGGAGGGGAACGCTGAATCCAGGAGAAGGCGGCTTCAGCGGCG
>JANMVS010000317.1:0-12279 GCA_031392885.1 Verrucomicrobiota bacterium | reverse complement strand
CCCGGAGCTGACGCTGGTCCGCTCGCTGGCCAGTCAGGCGGAGGCGCGCACGATGCTCTTCGAGCTGACGGCGGCCCGCCCGCCCGCCCCGTCCGGAGCGGCGATGAGTTTTGCCGCCGGACTCGGACGGGAGCCGGCTTTCGACCAGGTGGTGGTCATGGGGGACACCGCCGCGCGCGACGCCGTGGGAAGCGAACTGTTTGAGCAGCGCTTCACCCTGCTGTTTCCCCTCTGGCTGCACGAACGCGCGGCCGCCCATGTGGCCGTCGGGGGTGAGCCAGCCGGATTTTCCGCATGGCTGGCCCACGACACGGCGCTGGCGCTCAACCGGTTTCTGGCCGCGCCCGAGGCCCTGGCTTTCCAGGAAATGATCCCGGCGGATCCGCTGCTGCTCATGCCCGGGGCGGCCGACCGGTTGAAGGGTGGGCTCGAACTGGTGCAGCCCGCAGCGGCCGGCGCGAAGGCATCCACCCTCGTGTGGGCCCGGTTGTCCGCGTCGCCGCTCAGCGAGGCAGGGCAGGGTCCGGCCTTTGCGGCCATTGAGCGGACCGCCGCCCTCGTGCGCGCGGAATACCCCGGTTTCGCCGTGGCCTACACCGGAGTGAACCGCTACGCCGCCGCCAGCCGGGCCCGGATCGAGCACGAGGTCAAATGGCTGAATACGCTCTCGCTGGTGGCGGTGCTCGCCGTGGCCTTCACTTTCATCCGGAGCGCACATCGCGGCCTGCATCTGCTTCCGGTCATCGGGCTGTCGCTGCTCGGGGCCTGGGTGGCCGCCACCTTGGTGTTCGAGCGGCTGCACATCATGGTGTTTGTGACCGGCTCCCTGTTGACCGGGGTCGCGATCGATTACGGTTTTTATCTCTTCATGCAACCGCCCGTCCGGCCGGACGAGGACTACTGGACGAAGGTTCGCCGCCTGGCCAAGCCGCTGCTCGCGAGCTGCCTCACGACGGTGGCCGGGTTCGCCCTGCTGCTGTTTTCCGACCTGCCCTTCATCCGTCAGCTGGGCGTCTTTGTCGGGGCCGGCCTGATCAGCGCCCTGGCCGGCGCCATCGTCTACTTTTCCACCGTCCGGAATCCCTTTCTCGAAGCCCGAGGATTCCGCAAGGCGGCGGAAATCCCTGCCGGGGTGCGGCGCGGCCTCCGCCGGGTGCTCATTGTGGCGTGGGTGGTCGCGCTGCCGGGCCTGACGCAGTTGCAATGGAAGGATGATATCCGCGAGCTGGAGATACCCTCGCCGGAACTCAAGCGGGAGGACGCGCGCATCAGCGCGCTGTTCGGCGAGCAGTCCGACCGCACGGTTTATCTCACCTATGGCGGCAGTGTGGCGGAGGCCCGCACCGCGCTGGCTAAATTCGACGCGTGGCTGCAGACAGCCGGCGGCGGGCACACCCGGACCATCGGTCTGGGCGCCGTCGTCCCGACCATGGAAGGCCATGCCGCCGCCCTGCGCTTCGGCCGGGCACACCCGGAATTTGCCGGGCAGCTGCGCACCGCGCTGATCGCCGCAGGTTTCGATGACGGCGAATTCGCGGCGTTCTTCGCGGCCTACGCCCGCCATGTCACCGGGGCCAGGGAGACTGATCTCGAAACCGCGCTCAGTGCGTTGCAGGCGAAACTCACCGGTCCGGTCGGGTTGCTGCTGCACACGGGCCGGCCCTTGAGCTGGTTTGTCACCGTCGCGCGGGCGGCGCCGGCGATCGCCCCGCCGGCCGGAACCAATACGGTGAGCGCCGGCCAGCTCCAGTCGCTCAACCGGCTGTTCGGCCGTTACCGGCAATCCGCGTTATGGCTGAGCCTGACGGGTCTCGGGATTGTCGGGGCCGGTGTGTTTCTTTCCTACGGCTGGCGCGACGGGGCGCGGATTTTTGCCATCCCCTGCGGCGCGTGTCTGGGTCTCTTCGGCTGGTTCGGCTGGCTCGGACATCCGCTCAACCTGTTTCACCTGCTGGGGGCGTTTCTCGGCGTGTGCCTGACGCACAACTACTCGATCTTCTCCGCCACCTCGGCCTACCGGCGCGAGCCGACGCCGGTGTCAGTGCGGCTGTCGGCGCTGACGACCGCTGCGTCGTTCGGCGTGCTCGCGCTGAGCGATATTCCCGTTGTCAGCGCCCTCGGCTCGACCGTGGCCTTGATGGTGCTCGTGGCGCTGCTGGTCATCGAACTCGAGCACCTGGCCGCACTGGGCAAACAGCCATGAGCCACCGGTTGCTCCAAGCCTGGGAGAAAACGCTGCACCGGCGGAGCGGCGACCGGGCGGTCGTGCAGGCCGCGGACGGGTCGGCGGTGACGTTTCGCGAACTCGACGCGCGCGCCACGGCCTGGTTGGCAACCCACGGGCCGGCACCAGACACGCTGCAGGGCCGCGCGGTGGTTTTCGCCGTGGCGAATGGCATCGGCTGGCTGGAGATCTTCCTGGGTCTGCTCAAGGCCGGGGCGGTCGTGGTGCCGCTCGACGCGGCCGAGCCACCGGTGGCGCAACAGCGTCTCGCGCGGTCGCTCCGCGCAGCGTTCTGGTGGGATGGCGCGAAGCTCAAGGCCCTGGCGGGAACCAAACATTACCGCGATCCGGCCGTCTGCCTCATCAAGGTGACATCCGGCACCACCGGCCAGCCCCGCCCGCTGGTGTTCACCGCCGGCCAGTTGCTCGCCGATGGGCGGCAGGTGGCGGCCACGATGGGCATCGGATCGCGCGACTTGAATTACGCCCTGATCCCGCTCGGGCATTCCTATGGCATCGGCAACCTGACCGTGCCGCTCCTCGCGCAGGGCGTGCCGCTGGTCTGCGGGTCGGCGCCGCTGCCGCACGCCATAGCGGCGGATTTCGCACGCTGGCAGCCAACCGTGTTTCCCGGGGTGCCGGCGATGTGGCGGGCGCTGGCGGCATCGGACCTGGCGCTGGACAGCCTGCGCCTGGGCATTTCGGCGGGCGCACCGCTGCCGCCGGAGGTGGCGCGGGATTTTGCCGCGCGGTTTGGGCGGCCATTGCACAGCTTTTATGGTTCCAGTGAAACGGGTGGCATCGCCTATGATGCCACTGGCCGGGCGACTTTGGCCGGCGGAGTGGGGCGCGCGATGCGCGGGGTAAAATTGACCGGGCTGAGCGGGGCGCGGCTCCGGGTGAGCAGTGCCGCGGTGCTGACACTGGGCAACCGCCGGCGGGTGGGCCGGCTGGGTGCCTGGCTCATGTCGGACCGGGTGGCGGTGGATGCGCGCGGTGGCCTGACCCTGCTGGGCCGTCGTGGCGCGACCGTGAAGATTGCGGGCCGGCGGGTGAATCTGGCGGAGGTGTCCGACCGGTTGCGCCGGCTCCCGGGCGTGCGGGATGCCTGGGTCGGCATCAGTGCGGGAGCCGATCCGGTGCTCGGGGCCGTGGTGGTGAGCGGCCGGACCGCCGCCGAACTGCGGAGCGAACTGCTCGCCGACACCGCGGCATGGAAGATTCCGAAAAAAGTGCTGGTGGTCGCCGCGCTGCCGTTGACCGCCCGGGGGAAACCGGACCTCCGGGCGCTGCAGGCGATGACCTGCTGATCAGCGGAGGCGGCTGACGCCGAATAGCGAGACCTCGATTTCGACGAGCAGGGTGGCGCGGCAGATGTCGGCCTGGAGATAGGAAACGCAGTCGGAGCCCGTCAGCAGACTCTCTTCCAGGATGGTCGCGACCTGGGGCTGGTCTGCGGCGTGGCGGACGTAAACTTTGAAGCGACGCTTGGCCGGACCGCCTTGATCCAGTTCGCGGCCCAGTCCGCAGGCCTGGGAAATATCGCCGAGGTTCTCGAGGGTGCAGGCCAGTTGCTGGCGCAGATTGTGCGGCGCGATGGTCGCATGGCCGAGGATGGCGGCGGTGCCGGAGATGAAAACGGTGGGGTGGGCGGCGCCGGGCACCACGGTCGCCCGGGCGAAACTCGGGGCGCGCGGGCCATAGGCACCGGGATAATCATAGGCGGGCACCTGCCGCGGATTCTCCACGTGGCGCGGTTGGACCGGGCAGGCGGCGAAGGCGACCGTCAGCCGCGCCGCCTTGCAGCCGACCGCGGAGGCGGAGGGCAGCAGGGACTTGAACCCGCTGCCGTAATGCCGCTCGAACGCCAGCGAGCGGCCGCGGCAAAAGAGCTGGTAGTTTTCCAGTCCCGTGGGCCCGGTCTCGTTGATCGCCGGGACGTAGTTCCAGATGCGGGCAAGATGCCAGCCCTGGGTCGCCGTGATGATATTGTCGTAAAGCCGGTGCGTCGCCTCCTCCAGTCCGGCGGTCAGGGGCACGGTGGCGGCCCCGAGCAGCCAGTCCCCGGACTGAAAGAGATCGAGAGCACCCGCCCGCCCGGCGGGCCGGACGTCGGCAAAGTGGTCATCGACACTTTCACCGGCGAGCACCGGGACTCCCGTGTCAAACATGGCTGAGTCGTCCGCGCCAAAGGCGATGCACAAGGGGCAGAGTTTGTTCGTGGCGAGGCTCATGGGCGGTTGGCGTTGGCGGGAATGGGCTGGGGCGGGCTGACCAAAATCGCCGCGGCCGCTGCTCGCTGTCGGGCCGAACGCTGGCGCAGGAGTTGCAACAGGGCGACGAAAACCACCAAACCACCCGCGGCACCGAAGGCAAGCCGGCCGTCACCGTTGGCGAATGCCTCGCCGCCGAGCACCAGGGCGACGATGTAGCCGGCCATGACGAGCGTGGACACGACCAGATACGGCGCAAGGGGCACGCGGATCAGTCCCAGCAGATAACTCTGCACCCAGAAGGGCGGCCCCGGGGTCAGTCGCACGATCAAGGCCAGCTGCCAGGCGCTGCCCGCCGTGCTCTCCGGCAACCGGAATTCAAAATAGGTCAGCAGCCGGCTCACGAGCGGACGCAGCGCACGGTTGGCCAGCCAGTAGGACAACAGCAGGTTGACCACCACCGCCAGCAAGGAGCACACGATCACCCAGCCGGCACCCAGCACCGGTCCAAACACCGGCCCGGCGGCCAGGGTGAACGCAAACATCGGGAAGCCCAGGGCAGGCAGCAGGGCCATCGCCAGAAAGAAAACGGCCGGACCCGCCTCCCGCAGTCCCGCCACCACCCGATCGACCGCGGCCGTCAGGCCGGTGGTGCGGCTGAGAATAAAAAACAGCACCAACAACCCCGCCAGACCTGTGACCAGCAGCAGGGGCTTTTTTTTCCAGCGCCAGCCGGTGGAGTGAGTGGATGGTTCCATGAGTCGCTCAGCATCTCGTCCGGGGCTCGCGGGGTCAAAATAAGAAATCCGCATAAGGATGGGGGTGAGCACCCCATTGCATGCCCATTGACGCCCTCCAGCCGTCACCCAGTGTGCGCATAGTTCGCGAGCACTGCGTCCCCTGCGCTCGTCGCCCCTCTCATGCATCCATTTCTTAAGTTCGTCCTGCTCGGTTCCAGTCTGAGTGTCGGTCTGTTCGCGGTCGAACCAGCGCCGGCTCGCCCTTGGGCATCGAGCGCCCTGAACATTGAATCGGGCGTGCTTTGGGAAATCGGCAGCGGCACCCCGATCTCCTACCGGCTCGTGCCCACGCAACTGGCATGGCGATCGAAGGAATTTCTGGGACATGCTTTTGCGGACGGATCGCGGCTGGTGGTCCGCCACCGGTTGACCCTGATCGGCACGTGGGTCCAGCACGGACCGGAAACCCATTACGCGGGTTTCTCCGGCTCGCCCTCCATCGAATGGTGGGACAGGACTGGAACCTGGTCGCTCTTCACCGGGGCCGGCGGCGGTTTCGGCCTGATCGATTCCCGCGACGTAAGGGGCGGACAGGGCCAGGATTTCACGCTGAACTGGTTCATCCGGGGAGGGATTGAGCATGTCACCGCCAAAGACCGGCGATGGAGCGCGGGCATCATGTATCAGCACATGTCCAACGGCGGACAGACCAAGCCCAACCCGGGCATCGACGCCCTGGGTTTCACACTCGGGTATGGCTGGGTGTTCTGAGTCGGCTGGAACCAGACATTGTCACCACGGATTTCCCGGATGAACACGGACAATACCACCGACACCTGTCATCCTGATCCCGCAGTCGCGGGAGAAGGATCCAGCATGTTATTCGCTTACGTCCGCGCTGATGGATTCTTCGCTTCGCTCAGAATGACATGCGGTAGTTTTTTTCACTGGTGAATCGCGGTTAAAACGGACCGGGTGAAATCAAAATCCCCCATGTGGCTCCTCCTCATCGTCAATCTGGCCGGCAAAGTGGCGGCCGTGCTCGTGGGCTGGACGGCGCCCGCCGCGACCCTGGCCCTGTGGTTCGGACCCGACCTGTTGCTGGCCTATCATGTGTTTGCGCCCGGGGCCCAGGGCGTGGTGCGCATGCACCAGCGTTTCACGACGGCGCGGCGCGAAGTGTGGCTGACCATAGACGACGGCCCCGACCCCGAGGACACCCCGCGCATCCTCGAGCTGCTGGCGGCGCACGGCGTGCCCGCGACCTTCTTTGTGATCGGGGAAAACGCCGCGCGCCATCCCGGGCTCATCCGGGCAATCACCGCCGCTGGCCACGAGGTGGCGCACCACACGCACACCCATCCCCTCGGGACGTTCTGGTGCGCTTCCCCGGCCCGGGTGGGACGGGAACTCGACACGGCGCTGGAGGCGTTGCGCTTGGCTGGGGTGAGACCGGTGCGATTCCGCCCGCCCGCCGGCATCAAGAATCCCTGGCTGGGGGCGGCGCTGCGGGCCCGCGGTCTGACCTGCATCGGCTGGAGTGCGCGGGGTCTCGAACGCCGGCCCGGCGATGCCGGGGTGGTGGCTGACCGCGTCCTGCACCAGCTGGCTCCCGGAGCGATTCTCCTGCTGCACGAGGGGCCCCGGGTGCCGGCGGCGATCCGGGTCGAAGCCATCCGCCGCGTGCTTGAACGATTACACGAACAGGGCTATCGCTGTGTGGTGCCCCGGCCGGAGCAGCTGGTGGGCTAGCCCGCATTTCCTGCACGCTTTCGATGACACGCGGTCCATCCGTAGTTGGACGAACATAAAAGTTGCTGGGAGTGTGAAATATGCGGGCTAGGTCCCGGCCGTGACGCGCAGGCTGCGCAAGTGCACCCCGGCGACGAGTGCCCCGAGTCCGGCTCCGGCCAGGACGTCGAGCGAGACATGCTGGCGGGTGGCGACCGTGGAATACAAAATGCCGAGGCACCACAGCCAGTTGATCACGCGGGCCCACCGTCCGGCTCCCAACTGCCGCAACAGGCGCTCGAACCAGATCGCGCTGAACACTGCAAAGGCGACATGCAGGGAGGGACAGGCGTTGCCGGACGCATCGACTGATTGCAGAAAAGCAAAGGAGGGATGCAGTGACCGGTCCACCTCGGGCGGCGGCACGATGGTCGGCCAGAGGAGAAATAGGCCGAGGCCGGACACGCTGAGGGCGATCCAGGCCAGACCATAGGACACGAGCTCGCGGCGATTGATCAGCAGCGCGGGCGCCAGGGACACATAAAGCCACAACGACAAATAGAGGGGCAGGGTCTCCGGCCGGAAACCGATCAGCCGGTCAATCATGGTGAGCGGCATCGTGGTGACGGGGAACTGCGGGTGATTGAGCACCCAGAAATAGACGACAAAGAAGCCGGTCATGCCGAGGGATGTGCCGATCATCTTGGCCGGCCACCAAGTGAGTATGCGGGGGAGGATCTGGTGCAGCCAGCCGGCCGGGCGTGGGCGCTTGGGCGGCGAGTCCATAAGCTGGTCCCAGTAGGCGGCGGCCAGGCCCGCACCGCAAGCGTGCAAGCGGGCCCGGAGCAGCGCCGGGGTTGACGCAGACCGCAATCTGGCTTCGCTGGACCCTCCATGCCGTCCCCAGCTTCCCGCCGAAAAAAGCCCGCCGTCCGTCCGCGCGTGCTCGCGGGCACGGTGTTCATTACCCGGCAGGTGCATTTCAACTCGGCGCACCGGCTGTATAACCCGACGAAGAGCCAGGAATGGAACGAGGCGCATTATGGGCTATGCACCAACCCGCACTGGCATGGGCACAACTATGTGCTGGAGGTCACTTTGCGCGGCACCCCCGACCCGGAGACCGGCTACATCATGGATTTGGGCGAACTTAAACGGATTTTGTACCGGGCGGTCGTGGACAAGTGCGACCACCACAACCTCAACGAGGAGGTCGATTTCCTGCGCGGGGTGAATCCCTCGACGGAAAATCTCGTCATCGCCTTCTGGCACGAGATCGCCCCGCACATCACCGCCGGCCAACTCCATTGCGTCCGCCTCTACGAGACCCCGCGCAACTTCGCCGAGTTCTTCGGCCCGGCGGCGTCCTGACTATTTTCCCGCGGTTAACGTCACCCGCGGACCTACCAACCAAAAACGACCCGTCCTCCATGAAACAAATGTATCTCCACCGCTCAAGTTGCGGGCAGGAAGCCCCGGTCAAGCGGGGTTACGACAAGAAATTCAGGGCTTCCGCCGCCTACCGCGCCTCGATGCCCGACATGATGGAAGTGGCGCACGAGGCCATCCAGGGCGCCAACGTGCCGATCCAGCAGGTCGGCATCCACAATTTCAAGCTGCCGCTGAAATACCGCACCAAGACCGGCAAGATCCTCACGCTCGAGACCAGCGTCACCGGCACGGTGTCACTCGAGGCGGAGCTGAAGGGGATCAACATGGGCCGGATCATGCGCTCATTCTACGAACACAAGGACGGCGTCACTACCGGCGAGTGGATGGGCAAGATCCTCAAGAGCTACCTGCGCAAGGTGGACAGCAAGGATGCCCGGTTGAAGATCGCCTTCTCCTACCCGCAGGTGCGGGCGAGCCTGCGCAGCGGACTCGAGGGCTACCAATTCTACCAGGTGGCCTTCGAGGGGGTGATGACGCGCGATGGTCGTTACCGCCGCTTCATTCATTTTGATTTTGTGTACTCGTCGGCCTGCCCGTGTTCCGCGGAGCTGACCGAGCATGCCCGCGCCCAGCGGGGCACATATGGCGTGCCGCACTCGCAACGCAGCAAGGCCCGCGTGTCCATCGAGGAGACCGAGGGCAAAAAAATCTGGATCGAGGACATCCACGCGCTTTGCCTCCGCGCGCTCCAGACCGAGACGCAGGTGATGGTGAAGCGCGAGGACGAACAGGCCTTCGCCGAGCTCAACGGCGCCTACCTCAAGTTCGTCGAGGACGCGGCCCGGCTGCTGTACCGCGAGTTGGACCGTGATAAGCGCATCAAGGATTTCCGCATCGCGTGCTCGCACCTTGAGTCGCTGCATTCGCACGACGCGGTCAGTGTGATCTGCAAGGGCGTGAAGGGTGGCTTCACCGCCGACTTCATGGATTTCGGCTCGCTGCTGTGCTGAGCGCCTGCCCAAGGCAGGCTGAAGCTCCAACCTCCAACCTCCAATGAAACTTCTAATCATTGAAATTTGGCCGTTGAAAATTCTCTGGAGCTTGGCTGTTGGAGCTTGGAGCTTTTCTGCATGAAACCAGTCATCCTCATCACCGGTGCTTCCCAAGGCATTGGGGCGGCCATCGCGAAAGTGTTCGCGGCGGAAGTGCCCGGCGCCCGGCTCGCCCTGGTGGCGCGCAGCGAAAAAAACCTCCGGACCGTCGCCCGGGCCTGCCTGAAGCACGGCGCCAACGTGGGGATCTTTCCTTGCGACGTCAGCGCCGAGGCCGCCGTGACCGCGATGGCGCGGGCGGTGACCAAACACTTCGGCCCCGTCGACGTGCTCATCAACAACGCCGGTAAATTCTTTGGCGCGCCGTTCCTCGCGCTCAAGGTGGCCGACTTCGACGCCCAGATCGCGGCCAACCTCCGCAGCGTGTTCCTCGTCTCGTCGGCCTTCGCGCCGGCCATGGTGAAACGCGGCCGCGGCGACATCTTCAATATGAGCTCCATCGCCGGCTTGCAGGCCTACCCAAACGGTGCGGCGTATTGTGCGGCGAAGTACGGTGTCACCGGCCTGAGCGCCGTCATGCGCGCCGAGTTGAAAGACAAGGGCGTGCGCGTCTGTTGCATTCATCCTGGCGCGACGGTTTCCCCGTCCTGGAAGGGCAGCGGGGTACCCACCGCCCGCATGCTGCCCGCCGAGGACATCGCCCATGCCATCCTCGGCGTCTACCGCCTCAGCCGTCGGACCGTGGTCGAGGAGATCATCCTCCGGCCGCAGTTGGGCGATCTGTAGAGCCGGCTTGTAACCATGCCGTCCCGCCGGCAAAAGGTTGGCCATGCCGCCAATGCGCCAGACCATCTTGCTTGTCGAGGACGAGGCTGCGATTGCAGAGACGATCGTCTACGCACTGCAGACGGAGGGCTTTTCGCCCGTCTGGAAAACCACCGGCCGCGAGGCGCTGGCGGTGCTCGCGGCGCAACCGGTCGCCCTCGTCGTGCTCGATGTCGGCCTGCCCGACATCAGCGGCTTGGACGTGTGTCGGGAGATCCAGCGGCGCGGTCCGGTGCCGGTGATTTTCCTGACCGCCCGCAGCAGCGAGGTGGATAAGATTGTCGGGCTCGAGCTCGGGGCCGACGACTACCTCGCCAAGCCCTTCAGCCCGCGCGAACTCATGGCCCGCATCCGGGCCGTGCTGCGGCGGAGCAATCCCGACCGGGTCGGGGCCGGGGCGGGGGGAACGGCGCCCGTCGGCTGGGTGCACGAGGAGGCGAAGTGCCGCATCAGTTTTCACGGCCACGCGCTCGAACTCACGCGCAACGAATACCGCCTGCTCGCCGCGCTGCTGGCCGCGCCGGGCCGCGTGTTCAACCGTGACCAGCTGATGACGGCGGCGTGGGATGACCCGGGTGCATCGCTCGACCGCACGGTGGACGCGCACATCAAGACGCTGCGCGCCAAGCTCCGCGCGATCGCGCCCGATGCCGACCCCATCGTCACGCACCGCGGACTTGGTTACTCGCTGCGGGAAAAACTATAGCCTCTACACCAAGGAAGCAAAGTGAGCAAAGATTCCCTTCCATGACATCCCGGCTTACTTCGCGCTCTTGGTGTGAAACGGTCTTTCTTTATCAGGCATGAAGATCCGCACGGCCATCTTTGGCGTTTATGTGATCGCGTCGGCGCTCGGCTTCGCCGCCATGATGGGACTGGTGTTGCGGGACGTGCGCTTGCGCTACGTGGAATCGATGCGCCGCACCCTGGGCGACACGGCGGCCTACCTGGCGGCGTTCGCCGCGCCGGAGTCGTTGGCGGAGGATTGGACCAGAAAACTCACGGCCCTGCCTAAGCACACGGATTTGCTTCGGGTGTTTGCCTGCAACCGCGACGGGAAGGTGATCTTTGACTCGGCGGGTCGTGACTTGGGACAAACCTACATCTGGCCGATGACAGGAGGCGGTCCGGCGGCCTCGGAGAATTACACGGTTTCAAACGTAGCAGAAGTCGGCAATGAACTGCGGGTGGCCTCGCGGGTGCGGCGGGGTGAGGAATTGCTGGGCTGGGTCGGTGTCGGACGGCCCCTGACGTCCGTGGTCGAGGGGGTGCGCGTGGCGCGCTGGCGCCTGATGGGGTATGCGGGAACAATCGCACTGGTGATGATCGTGGCGGGCTGGTGGATCGCCGCGCGGCTGACGCATTCGCTGGAACGGCTGACGGCGTATGCGCGGCATGTCCGCGATGGCCGCCCGGCCGCGCCGCCCGGGTCCAAGGCGAAGGAGATCGCGGAACTCGCCGGGGCTTTCGAGGAAATGCGCGACGCGCTGGAGGGCCGGCAGCATGTCGAGCGCTACACGCAGGCGTTGGCGCACGAGGTGAAGGCGCCGTTGGCGGCGATCCGGGGCGCGGCGGAGTTGATGGACGAGGAGATGCCGGAGATACAGCGGGCAAAATTTCTGGCGAACATCCGGAGCGAGTCGGCGCGGATCCAACAAATCGTGGATCGGCTGCTGGAGCTTTCGTCGCTGGAAGCGCGCAAGGCGCTGCGGCAGACGGAACCGGTTGCGACCGCGGATCTGGTCGCGGACGCCGTGGCCGTGCTGCAGCCGGCCTATGCGATGGCGCAGGTGACACTCTCGGTCAGTGGGGCGTCCGCGACTCTACGGGGAGAGCGGGTGTTGCTCCGCGAGGCGCTGGTCAATCTGCTGCAGAACGCGCTGGATTTTTCGCCGGCTGGCGGCGCCGTTGCGCTGGGCGTGACAGTGAAAAATGGCCGGGCGACCTTTACGGTGGAGGACGGCGGGCCGGGTGTGCCGGACTACGCGCTGCCGCGAGTGTTTGAGCGGTTCTATTCGTTGCCGCGTCCGGGTACGGACCGGAAGAGCACTGGGCTCGGGCTGGCGCTGGTGCGGGAGATCGCGCACCTGCACGGGGGCGAG
>JANMVS010000139.1:0-15329 GCA_031392885.1 Verrucomicrobiota bacterium | reverse complement strand
GACGATATCGTCGGCCTCGAGTCGTCAATCATCATGCACCCGAAGGTCTGGGAGGCGTCCGGCCACGTCGCCGGTTTCACCGACCCGCTCGTCGACTGCAAGGTGAGCAAGCAGCGCTACCGGGCCGACCAGTTGTTTTTCGCGCCCGTTTTCCTGACAGAAAACGGCCACGAAAAGCAAATTGGCTACGCGTCGGCGATCGAAAGCGACGACATCGCACGCGATCTCGTCGCCGCGGCCGACAAGATGATCCGCCGGCAGGGACGACGCGTGCCGGTATTGGCGGACGCCACTTCCGTCGCGGCGGGTAACGCGCCGGTATTCGCACGACTCGGCCCGATCGCCGATCTGGCCGGCCTTTCGTCGCGCAGCGACATTGAGGAATTTGTTAAACAAATTCCTTCCCCCGCCACCGGCGAGCCGGGCAGCCTGACGCCGCCGCGCTCGTTCAACATGATGTTCCAGACGAATGTCGGCGCGCTGAGCGACGCCTCGTCCGTCGCCTACCTGCGGCCCGAGACGGCGCAGGGCATGTTCGTGGACTTCAAAAACGTCGTGGACACCACGCGCGTAAAATTGCCGTTCGGCATCGCGCAAATCGGCAAGTCGTTCCGCAACGAAATCACCCCGCGCAACTTCATCTTCCGTTCCCGCGAGTTCGAGCAGATGGAGATGGAATATTTCATCCACGAGGACGCCGACTGGGCCCAGTGCCACGAGGAATGGATCGCCTGGTGCGAGGCCTGGCTGAAAAGCGTCGGCCTGCCCGACAGCCACCTCTCGCGCTACACCCACCCGAAGGAGAAACTCGCGTTCTACTCGCGCGGCACGGTGGACATCATGTTCAAGTATCCCTTCGGCGTGCAGGAATTGTGGGGCATCGCCGCCCGCGGCAACTACGACCTCACGCAACACGCCAAGGCCAGCGGCAAGCCGCAGGAAATCTTCGACGAGACGACCAGGAAGAAATTCGTCCCGCATGTCATCGAGCCCGCCGTCGGCGTCGACCGCATTCTGCTCGCCGTGCTCTGCGCCGGCTATGCGGTGGAAGACGTCACGGACGAGAAAGGCAACGTCGAGCAACGCACCGTGCTCCGGCTCTCGCCGCGCATTGCCCCGGTCAAAGTCGCCGTGCTCCCGCTGATCAAGAACAAGGAGCTGCTCGTCGCGCGCGCGAAGGAACTCCACACAAAATTGAAGCGCAAATACGCCGTGCAATACGACGACGGCGGCGCCATCGGCAAACGTTACCGCCGGCAGGACGAGGCCGGCACTCCGTGGTGCGTGACCATCGATTTCGACACAATCGAAAAGCCCGGAGACACCTTCACCCTGCGCGAGCGCGATTCGATGCAACAGAAACGGATCACAGAAGCCGAGCTGTTCGCGCTGCTGGACGAGCAGGTGTATTGAGGGGGGGATTCATTTGTAGGAGCCTGCTTGCAGGCGATCTGAAACCTGCCTTTTCGCTTGCCGAGCCGGGTAGGGCGCACTGGCCCGGTGCGCTGCGGCGGAGCGGGCCGCTCCGCCCGACCTCCCGCCTCTGTGCCGTGCGCGAATTTGCGGGAAGCATAGGCCTTCGTGACAAAATTCACCCGTTTCTCACGCCAAGCTCGCGCTGGGCCGTTTTTTTGTCTCTGTTCTCCCCCTTGTCCTCTTTCAGCCATCCTCCGCATGCGACCGACGTCGCGCTCGCCCGGCACGCCGATGAATTGTCGGCCTGGCTCGGCACCTTTGCCACCATCCAGCGGCAGCGCGGCAAAACCTACCAACGGGAAGGTCGCGTCCGGGCGCTCCGGATCATCAGCACGCGGGCCTTGGCCAAGGTGCAGGGCACGGAGCTTTACGCGGTGCGTTTTGACCACGACGCCGCCCACGGCTGGGCCTCGGTGTGCACCTGCCCGGTCGAGATTCATTGCAAGCACGCCTACGCCGCCGGCCTGGCCCTGCTCGACCGGCTGCGCGAGGCCCCGGCGGAGGAATCCCTCGCCGCCGCCACGCCGGCCAGCAGCGAATCCCTGGTTGCCCGCGTGGTGCAGGCCATCGGCCGGCCCCTCAAGCGGACGGAGCAGACTTGGCTCAGCCGCCTCGCGGAAGCCCACGCCCTCCTGCTCCAAGGCGGGCGACTCGATCCCTACGCCCTGAGCTGGCTCCTGCCGCCCTCGCACCGGCATTTTGCCTATGGTTACAACGAGCAACCCTGGTGCGAAGGCTGGTGGGAAAACGACCAGCCCCCCGCCACGCCGCTCGAACTCTGGTCTTATCTCGCGGTGGCCCTGCAACGCCGCGGTCTGCCCTTGCCGGAATTTATCATGCCCCTGGTCGACCGGCCGGCCACGGAAGCGCGCATCGCCGATCGCGAAGCGGCGCGCGCCCGACAGGAATGGACCCGCCAATTCGAGCAACTCCAAGCCGCGCTGCCCGCGGCGGGCCCGGCCGTTGCCCTGCCCCACCCGCCCCGGCATGAACTGCGGCTGCGGCTGAACGACCGCGCCTGGCGGTGGGAAACCCGCCCCGCGGCCCCCGCCGCGTGGGAAGAACTGCACCCCGAGTCCTTGCGGCAGTGGTTGAGCGACTCCCGCCAGTTGACCCTGCTCTTCGAAGAACCGGCCCTGCGGCTGGCCCTCGCCTTTCGCGATGCGGTTTTTCAACACGGCTCCGTCCAACCCTCGCCCAAGGCCCGGGAATTCCGCGCGGCCCTGCATGCCGCCCTCACCGAGCCCTTGGCGCGCAGTTGTCTGGTCGGTCCCAACCGCGAATCCCTGACCCTCGCCCCCGCGCCGCTGGTGTGGACCCTGCGCGAGCGGTCCGGCGGATCCGACCAGCTGGAAGCGGTGCTCACGCACCCCGACGGATCGTCCGCCCCCATGCCCCTCATCTTGCTCGAAGGACTGCCGGCGCCGCTCTATCTGCACGGCGCCACGGTCTATCGCGGCCCGTTGCCGCTGACGGAAAAAAAAGGCGAGTCCGACACCCTGCCGGATCCCGCCACGCCGGTACCGTTGCCGCGCACCTTGCTTACCTTGCCCGCGGCGATGAGTTTTTTCCTGCGCTCGGGTGCGCGATTGCCGGCGGAATTCCAACGCCCCGTCCGCGAGGAACCGCTCCGGCCCCACCTGCGCTTGTCGCTCGAATTCAAGCCCGGGGCCGTGGGTGAATACGACGAGGCTGAGTCCAAGGAAATCCTCAGCGTCGAACTGACCAGCCTGACCGCCGACGGCCAGCATCGCGAACGCTACACCCCGGTCGGCTGGCGGGTGCTCGCCGCGGCGCCCACGCCCACGCCAGCGGAGGGCGAAGCCTTGGTGAGTTACGACCACGCCCCGGCGCAGGCCGTCGTCGCGCCGTTTCTGCGCTTCGGTTTGCAATGGATCGCGAACCACAAAGTCCAACCCTGCTGGCAGCGGACGGTCACGGACACCTTTGCCGACGACCTGGCCGATTGGATCGCGACCCTGCCCGCGAATACGGTGCTCGAAGCCACGGATGAACTCGCCGGCCTCGTGCGCGCCGCGGACTCCGCGGTCTTTGCCTTGGAAGTCGAACCTGACGGACACGCCCGTGATTGGTTTGATGTCCGACTGGTCGTGCGCGCCGCCGACACCACCCTCACCAAGGAGGAAGTGGCCCTCTTGCTGGCGGCCCGCGGCAGCTTCGTCCGCCTCGACGGCAAAGGCTGGCGCCGTCTGGCGCTCGGCACCGATGAGGCGCAACAGGCGCGACTGCTCGCCCTCGGGCTGGCGGAAAATCCGACCGCGGGGGAGCACCACCGGTTTCATGCCCTGCAACTGGCCGGCGACGAAAGCCTGCGCCAGGTGTTCGACGCCCATGCGTGGGAACAGCTCCGGCGGCGCGCCATCGAATTGCGCGCGGTGCCGCCGCCCACCGTGCCGGCGACCATCACGGCCACGCTTCGTCCTTATCAACGGGAGGGCTTTGAGTTTCTCGCCTGGCTCTCCACGCACGGCCTCGGCGGCGTGCTCGCGGACGACATGGGCCTCGGCAAAACCGTGCAGGCCCTCACGTGGCTGGTCTGGCTCGCCGCCCGCGATCCCGCCAAACCGTTCCGCGCGCTCGTCGTCTGCCCCAAATCCGTCACGACCAACTGGCCGCTGGAAGCCGCCCGCTTTGCGCCCACGTTGCGCCCGACGGTCTTCGACCCCGCCGTGCCCTCGGCCCTCGCGGGGAAGCCCGGCGCGCAACTCATCATCGCCAACTATGCCCAATTGCGCTTGAACGCGGACGTCTTTGCCACCGGCCACTGGGATGCCGTCATCCTGGACGAAGGCCAGAACATCAAAAACCCCGGCAGCGCCACGGCGCAGGCCGCCCGGGCGTTGCGCGCGGCCCACCGGGTTGTGCTGACCGGCACCCCGGTCGAGAACCGGCTCCTTGATCTTTGGAGTTTGTTTGCTTTCGCGATGCCCGGCCTGCTCGGCACGCAGAGCGCCTTCAAGCGCCTGTACGACGAGCGCTCGGATCCGGCCAGCGCCCGCAACCGGCTCGCGGCGCGCGTGCGTCATTTTCTGCTGCGCCGCACCAAATCCCAGGTGGCGCGCGATCTGCCGCCGCGCATCGAGGAGGAAATCATCTGCGAACTCGAGGGCGCGCAACGCACCCTCTACGACGCCGAGTTGAAACGCGCCCGCCAGATTTTGCTCGGCGTGCAGGGCGCGCGCGAGTTCGACGCGCAGCGTTTCAACATCCTCCAATCCCTGCTCCGGCTCCGCCAGATTTGCTGCGATCCCCGGCTCCTCGCCGGTGGTCACGCCAGCGGCCATGCGCCCTCCAGCGCCAAACTCGACGCGCTCCTCGAAACGCTCGAGCCGCTGGTGGCCGAGGGGCACAAGGTTTTGGTGTTCTCGCAATTCGTCACCATGCTGGAGCTGATCCGCGACGAACTCGTGACGCGCGAGATCCCGCACCTGATGCTCACCGGCCAGACGGAAAACCGCCAGGCCCTCGTGGACAAGTTCCAGGGCGACCCCGCGATTCCCATTTTTCTGCTTTCCCTGAAAGCCGCCGGATCCGGCCTGAATCTGACCGCCGCCAGTTATGTCGTGCTCTACGACCCCTGGTGGAATCCTGCGGTGGAGGCCCAGGCCATCGACCGCACCCATCGCATCGGCCAGCGGAACCAGGTGATCGCGTACCGCCTGCTCGCGCGAGGCACCGTCGAGGAAAAGATCCGCGCCCTCCAGCGCGACAAGGCCGCCATGGCCGCCGCCGTCATCCAGGAAGAGTCCCTGGCCACGACACTGGATCTCGAGAGCTTACGCCAAATTCTGAGCTGAGATCGGAAGGGGGAGCGCGTTGTCCTGCGATTCCGCCGTAGTCCGGGGAGCGCACGCGTCCCGCGTGCCGTCTTCGGCGTCTCGCCGAAGACAATCCACCGTCCAACCTCCGCCGGGCTCGGGTGGAAGGCTCAGACCTCGAAGCGAGAATCTCAAGATCGCGACCCGCCCTGTTCCGCCCTTTACCCCACCCTGACCCCACCCGTCTTCCTCTGACAAAGTTCAGTCCTGTAGCCGCCTCAGGAGGCGGGTGCCGTCCAGTTCTTTGGCGGAATAGGAACCGGACTTGCCGTTGGCGGTGTTTTTGAAATTGATCAGGCCAAGGTCATCGGAAATTTCCACGCGTGCCCCAAGCAAAGCCGCCAGGCCGCAGCGCAAGAAGTCGCGGCGGACCATGTCCGCAGCGCTGCGGAAAAACCGTTCCAGCGTCAGCGCGCCGCCACCAACCACCACCGGAAAAGCCTCGGGATAGCGCCGACAAAACGCCGCGAGCCCGACCGGGCGGCTGGGGCGGCTCGATTTGACCTCCACGGCGAACAGTTCGGTCGGGGTTTCGACCACGAAATCAACCTCCAGGTCACGCTCCCGCCAATACGTTACCGTCCAGCCCTGTTCCTCCGCGACGGTGACGAGGGTGGCGCCGACGGCATTCTCCACCAGCCGCCCGCGCCACGCACTCCATTCCGCCGTGCGATCCGCCAATTCGGTTGTGCCCAAACGGGGATCGGGCGGTTGCCGCGCCGGATTGAGGGCGGTGACGAGGGCGTTGTTATGGACGATCAGTTTCGGGCTGGACGCTTTGCTGCGGGTGACCCCTCGGCTGAATTTCGCCAGGCCGCCGCAAAGAAACGACTGGGCCAGCAGGTGCAGATAATGCGCCAGCGTGGTGGTGTTGCCCGCGTCGGTGAGCTGGCCGAGCATTTTCTCATAGGAGACGATCTGGGCCGGCGCCTGACAAACGAGACTGAACAACTGCCGCAGCAACGCGGGTTTTGTGACCGTCTGGGTGTTCAGCACATCGCGGGCGAGCACGGTCTCGATCATCGAGTCGCGGATATAGTTGCGCCAGCGATCCTCGTCTTTCACGGGATCGGGCGCGCCGGGATAGCCGCCAAAACGCAGCCATTGTTCAAGATTCCAGCCCAGCAGTTGGTCGCATTCTGGCCAGGTCCAATGGCCGCAGCGGGTCAGCTCGAAACGGCCCGCCAGACTTTCGGTCAGTCCCTTCTGCATCAGGAGCGACGACGATCCGAGCAAGAGCACCTGGAGCGGACGCCCCGCCTGCCGATCCTGTTCCCAAAGCATTTTCACGGCCTCGCTCCAGCGCGACACCTTCTGCACTTCGTCGATGACCAGAAGCCGGGCCTTTTTTTGGCGGGCCAGCCTCCACTGCGCCTCCAGCCACTGCGCCGTGGGAGGAATCAATTGATCGGCTGACACATAGACCGCCTGTTCTTTCAGGTCCGTCACCCACTGTTGGGCGGCGAAGGTTTTGCCGACCTGCCTCGGCCCGATCAGGATCTGCACAAAGCGCGGCGTCTCTTGAAAACGTCCCGTCAAGGTCGATAAAAACGACCGGCGATATGCAGCCATGGCCGGCAGGATGATGCCCCGCCATCACCGGTCAATTACATTTTCCTCAGTAATTGAGGAATTAGTAATTATTCACCGGCTAGTGTTTTATCTACCTGTGTACGAGTGGATAATTAAGCCAAATGTTTCCCACCTTGAAACCAAACCTGTCAGGAAAATATGATTCCTCACTCTTTTCAATGGGTTGCGGGTAAGTCGAGGTGAGAGAGTGACAAACGGGGTCATTCTTTACCTTTTACCCAAACGGCCGTGGGGGGCAAAAATGGGGTCTGGTTGTACATTTAGCCCTAGTTTATCGAACCACTGTAAAAGGTGAAATGTAAAGCCAGACCCTTTTATCCCTTCCCGAGTCGTGTTTGAATACGCCGTCATGTGCCGGCCCTGCCGGTTATTGCACCGTGAGGTCGAACAAGGATGCCGGCAGCCGGTCGACGCTCTTCGCGCCGCCCTCCGTCGGGATGAGGACCCGGTTGAATACATTGCCAAGCCCGCTCAGGGCGAATTGCACCCGGGTTATTCCGGCCGAACTCGTGGCCAGCTGAACGGTGTCCGCCGAGGTGATCGTTCCCGTCGCCGTCATGGCGCGGCCCCCCGCGATAACCGCGTAGGGTGCAGGTGCCGCGCCATTCCCGGTGAACAGGCCGCTGCCGGCATTGAGATACTTGATGGTCACGCTCGTGCCGGAAACGAAGGTCGCCGGTGGGTTCGCGGGCACCGGGCCCGCGTAGACGATGTTCTCGCCGTAGACCGCGCCGCGCGCGCCGATGCTGCACCGGATGCCCACGAGGTATTTCGCCGTCGGATGGAGCATGCTGCCGCCCGGCAGGTCATGGGTGACAACCAGGAAGGTGTTCGCCACGTTCCGCGTGACGTTGAACTGCGCCAGTCGTGCCGTGGTCCATTTTTGCGCCGGAAGCTGCACGATGCCGAACGGCAGGCTCGAAAGTTGCCAGTCGGTGCGCCACTCGGCGATCATGTCCGTCAGTTTCGTTTGATAAGCCGCATCGCCACCGTTGCTCTCGCCTTGGTACCACGCGACGCCGCGGACGGCGAACGGCTGGATCGCCTTCACCATTGCGTCGTAGTCGTCCCCGATTCCGCCATCGGTGTGCTCCCAGTGATCGATGCTCGTACCGTCATGCGTTGCCTGGATGAGGCCGATGGGCACATTCAACGCATACGACAGGTCGAGTCCCATCCAATACCCGACGGCCGAGAAATCCGCCGCCGTGGTGGAATTGGAGACCGTCCAACTCGACGTCGCCGGCCCATTGCCCGCCGTCATGCGGAAGAGCCGGATGTTGTGGTTCGCCGCGGAGGCGATGTAGGATGCGCTGTCGGCGGCATAGCTCAGGGGTTTGCCCATGTTGGACTGCCCGCTGCAGAGCCATACCTCTCCGACCTGCACGCCCGTGAAGGCCGCGCTGGCACCTCCGCCGAGGACGCTCAGAGTGTCGGGGGTGCTCCTCGCTGCCATGGCGGCGAGATTGAGCTGCCAGGCGCCGTTGGCAGCTGCAGTGGCCGAAACGGTCTGGCCGTTGTAGGTTACTGTGACTTGGGCGCCGGGATCGGCTGTGCCAAACACTGGAACCGGCATGTTCCGTTGCAGCACCATATTGGAGCCGAAGATGGGAGATACATTGAGGGCGGCGCTGGCGAGCGGCGTGATGAGGCTCAGCGACCATAAGGCCGCACAGACTAACACCAAGCGGTGGTTCGCGGGGGAGTGAACGCCGGTGGGTCGAATCGGATGGTTCATGTTGGATTTGGTTTGGGGTTGCGCCTGCAGCTGCGGTCAAAGGCCGCCGGTTGGCAGGAAAGCAAAAAGCGCGAAAGGCCGGGGTCGACGGGAGTGCGCGGCGTGACGGGGTGCGAACATACTGCATATTGAAGCCATGATTGCATGCGTCCAGGTATGCTAACTGTAGACTTGACAAAAATGGGGCCAAATGGACTCAGAGAGGGAGTGACAAATGGGATCATGATTTACCTTTTACCCAAAACGGCCGTGCGCAGTAAAAGGTAAATCGTGCATGACCCATTTAGATTCCCCCTCGCCGCCGCCCCCGGCCGACGAACGGCCCGGGCTGCTTTCCGCCTGGGAAAAATACCTGCACGTGCGTGAGGTCCTGCCCGATCTGGTGCATAGCGCACTCATGCATGAGCACTTCGAAGCCCTGCACCCGTATCTCGACGGCAACGGCCGGGTCGGGCGGTTGTTGATCACGCGCTTCCTGGTCGAACGCGGACGCCTCGCGCAGCCCCTGCTCTACCTGTCCGACTACATCGAGCGGCACCGTTCGGATTACTACGTGCTGCTGCACCGGGTGCGCACGCATGGCGATTGGGCCGCGTGGATTCGCTACTTTCTGACCGGGGTTGAAGAGACCTCCCGGGACGCGATCCGTCGGATCAGGAGACTGACCGACTTGCGTGAACGGATGCTGCTGGAGGTTCGCCGCAAGGGCGCGCCGGAGCTGGTCGCCCGACTCTTTGTTCGTCCCACCATCGTCGTCCGGGAGGCGGCGAAGATGATGGGGGTTTCCGAGCCGACGGCGGCAAAAATACTAACCCAGCTCGTCGCAAGAGGCCGCTTGCGGGAGATCACCGGCCGAGCTTGGGGCCGCACCTACCTCGCCCAAGCCGTCCTCGATGCCGTCGAGCGCACCCCGGCATAAACAACTTACCGCGATCATGACCATGGAGCGTCAAAACGAGTTTCTTTTCCCCGACGGTCCGGAACCGTCCTTGCAGCTGCCCGATCCCCGCGCCGGGTTTTATGGCGAGGTCGCCGAGGTCTGGCATCTGCCGCTCGGCCAGCCGGTCCGCGTGCTGCTCCGGGGGCACGACCTGCCGGAAGTCGCCGGCCGCCTCGAACTGGAGCGCGCGCCCGATCTGCCGCTCAATTCGCGGGAGGTGCTGCAACTGTCCGCTGGTGGGATCACCTTTCTGAGCACGCAAGTGCAGGGCTGGACCTTGCTCGGATGACATGACAATGTCGTTCATGGCTGCCCGGTGGACGGCGCAGAAGTAGGGCGCGCCCGCTGCTTCCGCCTGCCAATACGGCGCGCTAGCCGCCTGTCGGACTTTGCTCCTGAGCTTCCAAATCATTACGAAAATATGCCCTGCCCGCGATGATTCCAGCCCAGCGTTTGTAAATACGTTTCAGTCTGTCCCCCGCTCCAGCCGCGCCCGGAGTTCCGCGATGATCTCGTCTGTCTCCTGCGCGAGGTCGACGACCTTGGCGCGGATCACCCCGGACCGGGCGGGCTCAAGCAGTTTCTGCTCCTGGCAGGATTCCAGCGCGTGCTGCGCATCATCGAGGTAGTCCCGGGCGCGCTTCAGCCGGACGATGATGCGGGCACAAGATTCTGCCCCGGGCGGCCAGTCCTGCCCGTTGAGGGCTCCGGCCAGCTTGGCGCCCGCCTTCATCACTCCCCCCACCAACTCCGCCACCGGATGTTCTTCGCTGGCGTCCGCCGGCACCCAGGCACCGGCCGCACTCTCCCGACAGAGCTGAAGCGACAGTTCATACGCCCGCTCCGCCAGTGGGTGTTTATGATCCATTTCCTTCTGTAACTCGGGATCGTTGAGCGCTTCTTCCCCGGCCCGGTTCATCTCCTCAATCCATTCGGCGTTGCGGGCCAATTGCTCGGGGGTGGGCGCGGGGTCCCCGCGTTCCTCCCGCAGGCGCTCCATTTCCTCCCGCAGGATCTTCGCGTAATCCGCCGCTTCGCCCTCGCGCGCGAGCCGGGCCTGGATGCGGTCCACCAGCCGGTCGCTGCGTTCCTGCATCCGTTCAGCTTCCGCCTCGGTTTGCGGTTTTTCGTTCCACTCCGGGTCCTCGTGGGCCCGACCGTCCGCCGCCGCGTCGAGCCGCGCCATGAAATCCATGCTCGCGGCGCCATTGGCCCGGCGCTGCGCCTCCTCTTCCTCCGGGGTCATTTCCCACGCCGGCTCGCCGACGATATTGAGTTCGAATTCCACCGTCTCGATCACCACGCGGCCGTTGGCCTCGCTGTACCATTCGAGGCAAAGCGAATTGCCCCAGTGCCCGGGGAACGGCTTCTTCGCGGCGTAGTATTCGCCGATCTGGTCCAGCGGAATATCCGGCACCTTCACTTTGCGCGACGCCGTGATGTCGCCAACGGACCCGGCCTGCACCGCGGCAAAATTGTCGCGGTCCCCGGGCTGTGGCCGCGGGTTCGTGAACTCCAGCCGCCGCCCCGCCAGATCGCGCCAGCAGTTGCCCCGCAGCTTCAGCGCCACCGGGTCCGGGCTGCCGACAAACCAGAGCCGGCCATGCACCTGCCCGCGGATCCGGTTGTCGATCTCCCCGCGGATCACCTGCTGTTCGATGCGCCATGCCATGCCGGAAGCTTGCCCCCTCCCGGGTCGCGGCGCGAGCCTGGTCGAAAATTTTTCTCCTCCGCTTTTCGCCGGCTTGCCCGGCAGCGGCGGTTGCCCCAGCCTGCCCGCTTGGAAAACGAGTGTCTCTTCTCCCCCGACCGGCAGCATCGCTACAACCTGATCCATCGCTGGAATCCCCGGCTGCAGGAAAAGCTAATCCTCTGGATCGGACTCAACCCGAGCACGGCGGACGAAGCGCAGCTCGACCCGACCCTGACGCGCATCGCGTCTTTCTCGAAACGCGAGGGTTTTGACGGTTTCTGGATGGCCAATCTCTTCGCCGTCCGTACGCCGCATCCCAAGATCATGATGGCGGCGTCCGACCCGGTCGGCCCGGCCACGGACGCCGAACTGTTGCGGGCCGCGGAACGCTGCGAGCAGATTGTCGCGGCCTGGGGCGTGGGCGGGGAATTTCAGGACCGGGGCGCCGCCGTGGCGCGGCTGTTCGCCGGAAAAAAACTCTGGTGTCTCGGCCAGACGCTTGCCGGCCACCCGCGGCATCCGCTCTATGTCGCCGGAAAACAGCCGCTGGTGCGGTGGGCCCCGGCCGCCGGCTGAGGGGCTGGGCGGGGTAAATTACAAGGAATCTCCAAAGTTGGATTTTTTCGGCCGGGGCCCCGCCGGTCTTCGCCTTGCCTTTGATTCCGCCTCCCGTGTGCTGGGTGGGCCCCGCACCGTTTCCGTCCCGGCCTTTCCCTATGTCCCCCAAGCTTTCCCTGCGTCCCTTCCTGTGGGTGCCCTCGCTCTATCTGGCGATGGGCATTCCGTTCAACGTCATCAATGGCACGGCCTCGACCATGTTCAAGTCGCTCGGCGTGTCCGATGGCCAGATTACGGTCGCCCTCGGCAGCATCGTCGTGGCCTGGTCGCTCAAGCCGTTTTGGGCCGCGTTTCTCGACATGTACCGCACGAAGAAATTTTTCGTGCTCACCATGGAAATCCTGATCGCGGCGCTGTTTGCCGGCGTGGCCATGTCGCTGCCCCTGCCGGGCTACTTCCAGATCACCATCGCCCTGCTCTGGGTCGCGGCGTTCGCTTCTTCCACGCAGGACATCTGCGGTGACGGCATCTACCTGACCGCCCTCGACCGCAAAGCCCAGGCCAACCTGGCCGGCGTGCAGGGCATGTTCTGGAATCTGGGCAAGGTGCTGGCCACCGGGCTGCTGGTGAGCAGTCTGGAGCACCTGGCAAAGTCCCAGGGCTGGCCCCAGCAACGGATGTGGATGGCGGTGTGGATCACCGCGGCGGTGGCCATGGCGCTCTTTGCCCTTTACCATGTGTTTCTGCTGCCCGCCGGCAGCGTGGAGGACCGGCCGGCTAGCGCGCAGCACGTGGGGGCCGATTTTCTCGGCACCGCGACGACCTTTTTCCACAAGCGGGCCTTCTGGGGCATGCTCGCGTTCGTGTTCTTCTATCGCTTCGGCGAAGGCCTGATCTTGACCGAGGGCAAGCTGTTCCTCCAATCGTCCCCGGCCTCCGGCGGACTGGGCCTGAGTGCCGGCGAGGTTTCCAACATCGACGCGGTGTGGGGCACGCTGGCTTCCATCACGGGCGGTATTTTGGGCGGAATCTTCCTCGGGAGAATCGGGCTGATGCGCGCCCTGCCCCTCCTCGGCTTGTGTCTTAATCTCCCCCATTTCACCTTCGTTTTCCTCAGCCACTACGGGGCGGCCGGCCATGGTCTCGACTATTCGACCATCGCCCTGCTGGTGAGCATCGAAAAGTTCGGCTACGGGTTCGGCTTCATTGGCAACATGGTCTACATGATGCAGCAGATTGCGCCCGGGCGCAGCACGATGACCCATTACGCCTTCGCCACCGCGCTGATGAATCTCATGCTCGTGCCGACCACCATGGTTTCCGGCCCGCTCGCCGAATGGCTCGGCTACTCCAGCTTCTTCCTCGTGGTCATGTTTGCCTCCGTGCCGTCCGTCCTCGCCGCGTGGCGGGCGCCCTTCCCGCAAAAAGATGATGACCATGTCGCGGCCGGCGACTCCGCGACCGCGATTGTCACGGTCGACGACCCGTCCCGCCTGTCCCCGATCGAGCGCACGGTTCAGCTGCTGTCCGGCCGCGCCTCGATTTTTGCGCTGCTCAACATCCTCACCCTTTTGATCGTCGACGCCAAAATCCTCGGCTCGTTGCAGGGCCAGGCTGCGGGTACCGGTCTGACCCAGTTGGTCCTCCTGCTGGCCGCCGGGGTGCTGAAGCTGTTTTTTTCGTGGCGCACCTATTCGCTCGCGGGTGAAGCCGCCCTTGCCGCCGGCCCCGCCGGCGAAAAAATTTATCTCGGCAACGCCCGGGGCGCCAAGATCGCCACCCTCGTCTGCGCTGCCTCCAGCGTGGCCATTCTGGTCTTCGCCGCCCGCATGGCCTTTTGACCCTCCTGACTCATTTTCTGCCCGCTCCCTGAATAAAATCTGAAGTGCCGCCCTCCTGGTTTTCGCCCCCCCGCCCCATGCCCCTGTTTTTCCCCTTCCGCCAACTTGCCCTTGGCTTGGTCTTATCCGCCAGCTTGCTGCCCAGCCTCCGCGGTGCGGCGACCGAGTCCCTCCGCCTGAACTCGCGCGGGTATTTTGAGATGCCGGGACTGAACGTCATGCACGGCAGCGATTATTATCCCGAGAGCCATCAGGGCGGCGTCGGCCTCATTCAGAACGGCCTGCGCACCGCCACCAACGGCGACCTGCGACTCGAGCCCACCCCCGGTCAATGGTCGCCCACCCCCCAGAGCGGCGAGCGCACCGTTGATCCGGGCGGCCCGGAAATCCGGGTGCACCTCCAGTACCCGAACGAGAAAAGCAATCGGCAGGGTTTCAATCCCATCGACTATCCCGACCTGAAGCTCGGCTACACCGTGCGGGTCGGGCCCGCGGGCGGGCCGGCGTTCCGGATCATCGTGGACCTGGATGCGCCCGTGCCGGCGGATTGGGTGGGCAAGGTCGGCTTCAATCTGGAGCTCTACCCGGGATATCTTTTCGGCAAATCCTATTCCTTCGGTGATCAGTTTGGCGGATTTCCCCGGCAGGCCAATGGCCCCGGCGCCATGACCGAAACCGGCTACCAACTGGCTCCGCTGGGTCACGGTCGGCGGCTCACCGTGGCGCCCGAATCCGACCGGCAGCGCCTGACCATCGAGGCGGTGCAAGGGGGCGAGCTCGCCCTGCTCGATGGCCGCGCCCAGCACAACAACGGCTGGTTCGTCGTGCGCGCCCTCGTAAACGCCGGCGCAACGAAAAACGCCCTCGAGTGGCTCGTCACCCCGCACGTCATTCCCGACTGGAAAGCCGAGCCGGTGATCCAGCTCTCCCAAGTCGGCTATCACCCGAAACAGCCGAAGGTGGCGGTCATCGAACTGGATCCGCGCGACGACGCCGTGCAGCCGGTCGCCCTTTACCGCACCACGGCGATGGGCGGACTGGAAAAAGTTCTCGAGCGGCCGGCGAAGGACTGGGGTTCCTTCCTGCGCTCGCATTACCTGCAGTTTGATTTCACCGCAGTGGAGCAGCCCGGACTCTATGTCGTTGGTTACGGCGCACTGCGTTCCGCCGCCTTCTCGATCGATCCGTCGGTCCTGGCCCGCCACGTCTGGCAGCCCACGCTCGAATATTTCCTGCCGGTGCAGATGTGTCACATGCGCGTGAACGACAACTACCGGGTCTGGCATGGCCGCTGCCACGCGGACGACGCGCTGATGGCACCTGTCAACCACAACCACTTCGATGGCTACGCCCAGGGCCCGGCGACCTTGACGACCTTCCAGCCAGGCGAGCATGTGCCCGGACTCGACCGGGGCGGCTGGCATGATGCCGGCGACTACGACCTGCGGGTCGAGTCGCAGGCGGACACCGTGCATGGCCTCGCCCTCGCGTGGGAACTGTTTCACCCGCTGCTGGACAACACCACGATCGACCAGGTCCGCCACCTCGTCGAGATCCACCGACCGGATGGCAAACCGGACATGCTCCAGCAGATCGAGCACGGCGCGCTGTCCATCGTCGGAGGTTACCAGTCCATGGGCCGGCTCTACCG
>JANMVS010000136.1:0-1635 GCA_031392885.1 Verrucomicrobiota bacterium | reverse complement strand
GGGGAGGTTTCGACGCGGACGAGGAGGACTTTTTCGCCCTTCTCGGCGGCGATGACGGCGCGGTCGGCGTTGAAGTAAATCTGGCCGGTGGCGGCACCGGGGCCGGCGGGCAGGCCGGTGGCGATGACCTTGGCCTTCTTGACCTCGGCGAGATTGAAGACGGGCGCGAGGAGCTGCTCGAGCTGGTCGGCCGGGTTGCGGAGGATGGCGGTCTGCCAGTTGATGAGTTTCTCCTTCACCATATCGATGGAGAACTTCAACGCGGCCATGGCGGTGCGCTTGCCGTTGCGCGTCTGCAGCATGAACAGCTTGCCTTCCTGGATGGTGAATTCGATGTCCTGCACATCCTTGAAATGCTTCTCGAGGATCGCGCGAACCTTCATGAGTTCGGCATAGGACTGCGGCATCTGGGCCTTGAGGTCGGCGACGGGCTCGGGGGTGCGCACGCCGGCGACGACGTCCTCACCCTGGGCGTTGATCAGGAACTCGCCGTAGAATTCATTGGTGCCGTTGGCCGGATTGCGCGTGAAGGCCACCCCGGAGCCGGAGGTCTCGCCGGTATTGCCATAGACCATGGCCTGGACGTTGACGGCGGTGCCCCATTCGGAGGGGATGCCGTATTTGGCGCGGTAAACCTTGGCGCGGTCGTTCATCCAGGAGCCGAACACGGCGCCGGCGGCGCCGCGGAGCTGGTCCCAGGGATTGTTCGGGAAGCCATGGCCCGTCCGGTCTTTGACGAGGGCCTTGAAGCGATTAACCAATTCCTGCTGGTCGGCGGCGGTCAGCTTGGAGTCCTCGATGTCGCCGTGATATTTTTCGTGCTTGAAGCCATGGATCACCGTCTCGAACGGATCATGGTCTTCGCCTTCGCGCTTTTGCACGCCGATGACGACGTCGCCGTACATCTGGATGAAGCGGCGGTAGCAGTCCCAGGCAAAGCGTTCGTTCTTGGTGGTGGCGGCGAGGGAGAGGACGGTCTGGTCGTTGAGGCCGAGGTTGAGGATGGTGTCCATCATGCCGGGCATCGAGTCGCGGGCGCCCGAACGGACGGCGACGAGCAGGGGAAAGCCGGTGGCGTCACCGAACTTGTAGCCCATGATTTTCTCCATGTTCTTCACGCCGGCTTCCATCTGGGCCTGCAGCGAGGCGGGATAGGTGCGCTTGTTGGCGTAGAAATAGGTGCAGACCTCGGTCGTGATGGTGAAGCCGGGAGGCACGGGGAGGCCGATGCGGGTCATCTCCGCGAGGTTGGCGCCCTTGCCGCCGAGGAGGTTCTTCATCGAACCGTTGCCGTCGGCTTTGCCGGCGCCCCAGGAGTAGACGCATTTGAGCGCCTTGCCCGCGGTGGCGGACTTGACGGCGGATTTCTTGGCAGCGGGCTTTTTGCCCGCGGACTTCTTAGCAGTGGATTTCTTGGCCATGTGAGTAGTGGGAAAAGGGACGAAAGGAAGCGGTATCGCAAAGGCTGGGCGCGGGGGTGTCAACGATGGAGGCGGGGCGTCAAGGTAAGTTTATGACTGGGGTGGCGGTGAACTGGCATTCGTAATATTTTACCGCGGCGGCGGGATCTATTTGTAGGCCGGGGTTTACCCCCGACAGCCGGCGGCCAGTCGGGCGTAAAGCCCGCCCCGCCGC
>JANMVS010000135.1:0-5089 GCA_031392885.1 Verrucomicrobiota bacterium | reverse complement strand
ACGGCGGGGCGGGGGCGATCCTTTTCAGCGCCGTTATCTTTGTGATCGGCGTGCTGCTGCTGGTCTACGCCCGGGCCATGCGGAAGCGCGGCGTGCTGCGGTGATTTGCCGGGCGACTGGCCCGGACAAACACCGGGTTGGTAGCAACCAGCAACGGTGCGTCCACATTACCGAAAAAATCCCATGAAACTCAAGGAAGTCATGGCCGCGCTGGCGGCGAAGGGCAGCGAGTCCGTCAAGGTGCTCTGGTTGAAACACAGAGCGAAGGAGCCTTTCTTCGGCGTAAAGGTCGGGAACATGAAGGTCATCGCCCAGAAGCTCAAGGGCGAGCAGGCGCTGGCGATGGAACTCTATCTCACTGGCAACGGTGATGCGCAGTATCTCGCGGGCCTGATCCGCTTTCGGATGGACATCATGATCGGTCGATCTAGTCCTTTGCCCATGATTCGTCGCTTGGGAGGAGTTCTCGCAATTTGTGCCTTGGTGGCCGGGTCGTTCGCCCGCGAGGTCGGAGTTTCCGCGACATCCGCCGCTGGCGTCGAGCAGCAGTTGATCGACTTGGAAGCGGTGTGGATCAGGGCCGAGATCAACCACGACACGGTCACGCTGCGTCGCATCCTGGACGATCGGTTCGTGAACACCGGGCCGTCCGGGAAAACGGTCGGCAAGGAGGAGTTCATCAAGGGCGTCACCAGCGGAGAGCTAAATCCGACTTTGACGCAGACGCTGAGCGACCGGACTTTTCTCGTGGATGGCGACACGGCGGTTGTCATCGAAACCGACACCGTTCGCTGGGCCGAGGATGGAAAAAAGACCACTTTGGTCCTCCGCATCAGCGTGATCTACATCAAGCGTCACGACCGCTGGATGGCACTGGCTGAGCACATGGTCAAGGTGCCGCCCGTAACCCCGACCCACTAGCCCGGATATTTCACCCTCTTCTCGCAACCGAAACCACTCCCTGTGCCAAATCTTTTTCCTCATTCACGGCGGCTCGGGCTATCCGGGCTAGACCTGACCCGGTTCGTTCGTTTCAGTTTAATAACCTACGCGAAAAACTAACAGCCAATGATCATCAAAATCCTTCTCACCGTGGTTGTCCTGGTCGGGGTGCTCGCCATCGTGGCGGCCTTCCAGTCGTCCACCTACCGGGTCGTGCGCACCGCCACGTTTGCCGCCCCGCCCGCCAACGTGTTCGCCCAGACGAACGACCTGCGCAAATACCAAACTTGGAATCCATTTGGTAAATCCGACCCCAAGGCCACCTACGCTTACGAGGGCCCGGCGACCGGGGCCGGCTCCGTTCTGGCGTGGTCGAGCACCGGCCAGACGGGTGAGGGTCGTATGACCATCGTCGAGAGCCGGCCCAGCGACGTGGTCCGCTACCGCCTCAACTTCATCAGGCCGATGGCCGGGACGGGCGACATGGCGCTCACGTTTCAAGCGCAGGGGAATCAAACGCTGGTAACCTGGACCATGGAAGGAGACAAAGTGTATCTCGCCAAGCTCATGGGTCTTTTCATGAACATGGATAAGATGATGGGGGGCGCGTTCGAGAGGGGCCTCGCGGAGCTCAAGACGATCGTCGAAAGGGAAGCCATTCGCTGATTTCAGAGTCAGGGAGTGGGGTCAGCCAGCGAAACTCACTGCGGCCGGTCCTGAGAGAGTGGTTTCGTCCCGGACGCTGATCGGCGAGGAGCCTGAAAGACTTAAACCCAGACCCCTTGGCTCGGCTCGGGAAACTGAAGTGGGGCATGCTGTTTGCGGACTTGATATCAACATCCGCGGCCAGACCCGTTCGACTGCCCCAGAATTGGCCGTGACCCACGGCTGCCGCCAATGGGTCTAGGAATGAGACTCCTTTTGCAGAAAAATTACGTCCTGCCGCATATCCCAACCGCGTTCATGATATCCCACAAGCCGCCAGCCCGGCTCGGCAATCAGAGTTGAAGTGACAAACGAAGGGTGGGCCAAGCTGAAGCCATAACCAGATCCTCCCGAATAATCGACATAGCCAAAGCCTGTCCGCCGGTATTCTGCCAGTAGCGCGGCGATTTGCTCCGCGGTCAGCAGACTGAGGTCCCGTCCGTTGACCAGCGTCTGTTCGTAACTGCGTCCGTGCAGGGTAAAGACCAGAACCCCGCCGACCGCGAGCACCCGCCGGAAGAGGTCCAGGAAAGCGGCACATCGGCTCCGGGAAAGGTGGGTGAGCAACGAGCCGCACCAGATCAGATCGAACTCCCCCTCCAGTGGAATGCGGGCGACATCCTCTACTGATACCACCGGTTCCGCCGCAAAGGTTCTGGCGCAAAACTCCACTCCAGAGCTGTTCACATCGCAAGCAATGAGATGGGCATGGGGAAACGCCTTGCGGATAAAGCGCATCACCCGGCCATGGCCGCAAGGCAGGTCAAGGATACGTCCGACTGTTTCCCTTCGCTTATGGACGCTTCGCAGGGCGCTTTCGATGCAATACAAGGCCGAGTCCCCCACGTCGAAATAATGCTGCTTGTCGCCAAGGAACATCTCGTCATCCGGGAAAACCTCCGGCGAGACCCCGAGCATGCGGTCAGTTTGCGACAGCCAACGCCGACTTTCCGTCGCGCCATGCAGCATGAAGTGCTGCCACCCGGAGCCCACCACGCCCGCTGCGACTGCCGCCGCAACGTCGGGATGAAGCAGCAGGTAACCTTCCTCGTCGAATTCGTCGCGTCTCGGCAACGGCCGCGAGGAGGCAGCATTGGCTTTGGGCGCGTCCATTGCGGCCTATTCCGTACGGCAACCGCAACTCGGCTCTGAGAGAACCCCAGATGCCTTTGAATGTGGCATTCGGGCGGAGGCGGTGTTCATGGACGGCAAACTACTGGTTTCCGTTTCCTATTCAAGCTCTGTGCTGGGGTAAGGCCGAGCACTTCCTCGGGTTCAGCCAGCGCGACCAACTGCGGCCACGGCCTCCCCATCGCCTGGACTTCCACCGGCCCGATTACTCAAGGTCGGGCAGCAGGGAGGAATGATGCTGCCTCGCGTGGATGACCCGGAAGATGATCACGCGGTTACCAACGACTGATAAAAGAGTTTGTAGGGAAACCGGCGGAGCAGCACGCGGCGGAAGTTCAGGTAGCATATCGCTGCGCGAGGCCTTTGCGCAGGGAAAGGTCGCGAGGACCGCTGAAGACCCCAAGCAAATCCGGGGCGAATTGCCATTTCTTGAGCAGCTTCGCTGACGCCCGGGAGCGCGAACGGCGTCTGGGTTGTGGCGGGTATTGTTCCGGCCAGAGCGCTTCGGGCGTGTCGCTGTGCAGATGGTGCATTTCGCCTTTCGCGGTGATGCGATAAAGGGACAGGGCGTGGGCGTGAGGTTTCTTTCGCTGCGGCTCAGAATCGCTGACGATGGCACAGAGATCCCACCACGGTTCGCCGGTTCGTTTCACCAGCCGGCCGATCTCACTCCAGTATCCGTCGGCGACTGCAACCATCACGACCGGCTTCGTTACTTTGAGAATCATGCCCGGTTTGGTGTGCGTCGCCACGAGGCGCCCGTTCTTGGGCGGCTGGCGCTTCCAGCTGGCACTCAGCCGCCTCACCTCCGCCTTCGTGGCCGGGATAGGCCCGTGGAAGAGGGCGGTCTCGACGGCGAAGTTGGTTTGGATCGGCATCGGCCGAAATCAGCAGCGCAGTCCCACGGCCTTGGCTAGGCGGAGCTGGTTGGTGTCGAAACTCAGGAACAGCTTCGGCTTGGCGAGCCGGGCGTGGGCGACATGCAGGATGTCGAAGGCGCGGTTTCCGCCGGTCGCAGTGTGCAAGGCGGAGAGGCGCGCGGCCTCGGCGAGGATTTCTCTTAACGGGACATCGCTGTAATTCCATCGTCCTGCGACGTGGTCCTCCGCCAGGGCTTCGAGGCGTCGGACGGTTTCGCCCGCCGGCAGCAGTCCCCGGAATTCGGCCCGGCGGAAGGCGTTGGTCAGCTCGAATTCATTCAAGGGCGAGAGCAGCAGCGGCTGGGCTGCCTTGGCCAAGCGGGCGTTCGCCTCATCGGTATGGCTGTCCCGATGGTAGAGGGAGAACAGGAAGCTGGTATCCGCGCACGGCATGGCCGGTTACCAGTTGCCCTGGGCGCCGTGGATCAATTGGAGAGTTTCCTCGGCTGACCACGACTTCTCATTTTTGGTCAGGCGGAAGGCGGCGCTGTTCGCCCAGTCCACTTTGGTGTTTTTGGGGCGGGCGGGCACCAGCTTGGCCACAATCTTGCCCCGGCGGGAGATGGAGATCTCCTCCCCGGTCTCGACGAGCCGCAGGAGCTTGGCGTAGTCGTTGCGCAGGGTGCGGACCGTGGCGGTTTTCATTGTGCTACAGCAATGTAGCACAAGCCGCCAAAGTCAAGGTCATGGCCGAATGCCGGACGGATGACGAAAGTCGAAGCGCAGGTGACGCTGAAAGCCTTCACTGGGGCCGAACACTTTCTCGGGTTCAGCCAGCGCGGCCAGCTCCTGCCGGCCCTGAAGGATTGTTCCGTCCCGGACGCTGAACGGCGAGGGGACGGAAGAATCAAAACCTGCCCGCTGGGCTCGGGCCACAAACTACAAAGCCTGACCCCGGGCTCCGGCTCTGCTCCTTTGGCTCGGCTTATTTTGTCTTCGCTTTAGCGGGTTCGGCGGCCGCGATTTCGGGGAATTTCTTGATCAAACCTTGGTCGAAGGTGCTCACCTCGCAATGATGATGCCGGGCGTAAGCGCAGAGCAGGGCGTCGCCGAAATCGGCGTTCTTCGTGCGATACCAGTGGATGCCATCCAGCACCCAACGGGCATCGGGACAGTCCACGCCGGACAGGCTCAGCAGTGAGGCCAGCTTCGGCGCGATGGTTTCGGGAGTGGCATCGTAGAATGTTTCCAACGCATACACCGTTTCCTGCAGGACGGACGTGGGAATGACCAGATTCACCTGGCCGGCGGCGGCGGCGCGAAACAGCTCCACGGCGGCGGGGGACTGCCGGGGCTCATCGCCCGTCAGGTAGCGGACAATGACACTGGCATCGACGGCGACGGATTTAAGCATGGAGGAGCCCTTTGCGCCCCGCCTTGGCGAGGGCGGC
>JANMVS010000109.1:0-1821 GCA_031392885.1 Verrucomicrobiota bacterium | reverse complement strand
CCGGCCCTCCAGCTGGCAACCCGTCGGAGAAACCCGCGATTGATGACACTCCCTAGCCCGCATATTTCACACTCGTCACGAGATTTTGGCGGGGCTCGACGACTCTCAGCCCGCGGGGTCCGGTACTTGGTCGGTCAGGCGGGCTGAAATATCCGGGCTAGTCCTTTCTCGCGACCCAGAACCGGCAGTTGTCGGAGAAATTCCGGACCTTGGGTGTCTCGCTGGCGAGTTCGTTGCGGGTGCGGTCATGGACATGGCGCCAGCCAGTCGCAGCCATGTCCTCGAGCACTTCCCTTCGGTCCGGCAGGTGCATGAAGGTGTTGCCGGTTTCGTCGGTGAAATAACGATCGCCGAACTCCAGCAGGCGCGGGTTCTGTTCGCCGCGCGCCCAGCGCTCGGCCTCCTTGGCCCACTCCTTAAGATCGGCCGGATCGTCGCGATCGTGCGTCGTGAAGATAAAGTGCGCCCCCGGCCGACAGACGCGATGCAACTCGCGCATCGCCGTGCGCCGGTTCTCCCGCCCCGGGATCTGCATCAGGCCATTAAACATGAAGAGGGCGCCGTCGAACAAGTAACCTATTGGGTTACTTGTGGCTGGTGGCGGGGCCCCGGGGGGAGACAGGGGACCGATGTAACCCAATAGGTTACTCGTGCTCAGGCACGTGGCGTCGGCCTGCAGGAACGTGATGGCGGGGATACCCTGCTCGCGGGCGAGGTTGACTGCCTGCTCGACCAATTCGGACGCGAAGTCGAACGCGGTGATGTTCCGGTAGCCTTGGTGCCAGAGACCCACGGCCACGCGGCCGGCGCCGCAGCCGGCCTCGAGCAACCGGGCGTTCTTGTCGGGCAGGTAGCGCTCGATCAGCGCCAGTTCAGATTTCCACAGCCCGATGAAATGCGCGGCCCGCGTGTAGTGCAGCACCGTATTGATGGTGTTGAAGTCATCGCAGACCGTGGCGCCGGTGACTTTGGGTGGGAGCGGGTTGTCCAAGATTGGTCGGGGTAGGGCGGCGAGTCCCTTCGCCGCCGCGCAGGCGGCGCGGCGCGGAACGGAGTCCGCGCCCTACCTTTTTTTCCAGGCGGCGATGAACATGCCGTTGGCGTTGAGGTCCTGGGGCCAAAGGAAACCAGTTGAAAGTTGAAGGTTGAAAGTTGAAAGAGGGGCGGGCTCCAGTTCGGGGTGTGCGGCGGTGAAGGCGGCGGCGACGCCGGTGGTTTCGGCTCGGGTGAGAGTGCAGACGGCGTAGATCAGCCGGCCGCCTGGTTTTAGAGAACCGGCGACATGGTCGAGCAACGTCCGCTGCACGGCGGCGAGCTCGTGGACATCCTTCGGCAGGGTCGTCCAGCGCGCATGCGGGTTGCGCTGCCAGGTGCCGACGCCGCTGCAGGGCGCGTCGACGAGAATGCCGTCAAACTTGGTTTTTGTCGGCGGCTTCGCGACACCCTCCCACGGGACGGCGCGGAAGTTGAAGACCTTGGCGCGGGCCGCCCGCTCCTTGAGCTTGGCCAGCCGGCGCAGCGAGCGGTCGCTGGCCCAGAGCAGGCCCTTGTTCTGCATCAGGTCGGAGAGGTGCATGGTCTTGCCCCCCTCGCCGGCGCAGGCGTCCCACCACGTCTGGCCCGGCTGCGGCGCAGCGGCCAGGCTGACGAGTTGCGACGCGAGATCCTGAATTTCGAATTCTCCGTTCTGAAATTCGGGCGTGCGGTAAAGGTCGGTGATCCCGGTGTAGCGCAGTGCGTCGGGCGACTGGGGCGCGGGGAAGAAATGGCTGAGCTTCTTGGTCAGCGCTACGCCGGTGCCCGCCTTGGCGCGGATCCACA
>JANMVS010000343.1:0-1703 GCA_031392885.1 Verrucomicrobiota bacterium | reverse complement strand
GTGAAGGATTCCAAGGTGGAAATCCAGCGGGGCGAGGACCCGGCAATTATCCGAGTTCACGTCACTCCCCCTGCTGGTGACAGTCCGTTTCAGGACATCCTGGTGGTTTCGGCAATCGTGGAAGCGACCAACGAAACGAAGATTTACGATCTCCACGTGAGAGGAGAGTGACGCGCAGTCAGGCGACGTCCTACAGCGGTTTAACCTGAAGTTTAGCCGCGAAAGAACGCATAGATCGCAGAGAAGAGTGGCCTGAAGGATTGTTTTGTGCTCCTTGCGTTCTTTTGCGGCTAAAGATCCGACTCTGATCCCCGGCTACGACTTTCTTAAATGCTCCAGAGGGCTGGATTGTCATCATCCTTCGCCAAGGCTACGGTGTTTGATCAGCCAAGTGTCATCTGGCTCGCCATGCCCGCGGTCCTACCTGCTGTTTTTTGCGCTTTTTGTGCCTTTTGTGGCCATTCCTTCTGCGGAATTTAGGATCAGGAGGAACCAGGCGCCCAGCGCGGCGGCCGTTTTTCGCGGAAGGCGGCGATGCCTTCGGCTGCCTCGGGCGACTGCCGCGCCTCGAGGTGGTACGCCAGGGCCCGGTCGAGATCGGCCTGCACCGGGCGGGGCCAGAGTTCCGCGAGGAGCCGCTTGGTGTTCGCGACCGCCTCGGGTCCGCCGCCCAGCACCGCGTCGGCGTATAACCGCGCCGTGGGCAGAAGGTCCCGGGCGGACACCTCGCGATTCACCAGACCGATGTCCACGGCCCGCGCGGCATCGATCAGTTCGCCGGTCAGCAAGAGTTCGCGGGCATCGCGCTCGCGCAACTGGCGGCGGAGAAAGGTCATCACGAGCGCCGCCACCAAACCCCGCCGGGTTTCGGGATAACCGATCCGCGTGCCTTGGGCCGCCACTGCAAAATCACAGGCCGTCATGAGTCCCGCGCCGCCCGCAATGGCGGCACCGTGCACGGCGGCGATCGTCACGAGCCGCGTGGAGCTCAGCGCCTGCAGGGTGTGCGCGATCAATTCGGCCAGGCGGTGCGCGTGCTCCGGGGTGGCGGCCTCCGCCAGATCCAGGCCCGCGCAGAACGCGGGGCCTTCCCCGCGCAGGATCAGGATGCGCTGGGCTTTGTCCTGCTCGGCCGTGGCCACCGCCGCGACCAGCTGCTCGAGCAGCGCGACGTTGAGCGCATTGCGCTTCGCGGGACGATTGAGCGCGATGATCGTGACCGGACCGTCGGTGGAAACGAGTATCGGGGGGACGGAAGATTCTTCAGGCATGGGTGGACAGTGGATTAGCCCGAATACATCAACGCAAAGCAAAGCCAACACACCCCGCCCTGCCGGGCACCCCTCTTGAAAGAGGGGACCTCGGTTGAGTGGTTTTAAAATCCCCTCTAGGAAGAGGGGTGGCGCGACCTGTCAGCCGTAGGCTTGGCGAAGGTTGAAGCGCCGGGGGGTGTGGGAAAGGCATAGAGGGAGTGGAAAATATCCGGACTGGGTTAGCCTTTCGATTCAGTCGGTCGAATCACCCCCAGCCCTGCGGGAGCGTCGACGGGCAACTCCAGCAAGGCCATGCCCAGGGTCTTGCCCTGGGCGTCGATCCGAAGCGACCGGCTGCCCCCGCCGGCGAGGACCCCGGGCAGCACAAAGTTCAAGGCCTCGAGATTGGGCACGTCATACCGCACGACCGCGCCGTCCCCGAGCGGCTTG
>JANMVS010000008.1:0-3394 GCA_031392885.1 Verrucomicrobiota bacterium | reverse complement strand
CGATGTCATAGCCTTGCATGCCGCCGGTGCCCACGGCGAACCTGACGCCGTCGGCGTAGGGATTGGCCGAGGAGAAGATGCGGTCGAAGCGGTGTTGGACGCTGGTAAGGGAATGACGGATACTCAGCCAGTCGGTGGCTTCGAAATCGGTCACCACGCTCATCGTGGCATCTTCGTCCTTCGTGTAGGTGCCCGAGCCGTAATAATTAAACTTCTCATCGTGGACACGATTGCCGGCCTTATCGGTAATATAGGCACCGTGCTCCAGCGGCTGAGTCCACAGCGGGATGTAGACGTTGTTGGCGGCGGTGCGTACGTCGGTAATCCAAGCGGTGATGTTGTTGAAGATGCGCGCGCGGTAGGCGGCCGCCGGATCGGCGGCACCGGACACCGCCACACCCGCGGCAGCAATCAGGTTGGCCGGAGGAGTCTTATAGGCGTCAAACCAGCCTTGCGGCCAGCGCCAGGAGTCGTCGTCCTGGTTTTTGAAGCGCTGCAGCACCTCGCCTTCGAGGGCGATGCGGAGCTTGCCGCTCTTCAGGGGGATCAGCGTGAGGCCGGCGTTCACGGAGTAGCCGTTCTGGTACTCATAGCGGTTATCGCCGATGCCATGGTCCCAGGCACCGACGATGCGCAGGGCCGCCTTGTCGGAGAACACCTGATTGGTGTCGAGGGTGACGCGTTCACCGCCGATGCGATGATCATAGCCACTATAGGAGTAGGTAATCGAGGTCGGGATCTTGCTGAAAGACGCCTGCTTGGTGACATAGTTGATGACACCGCCAGGGAAGGCGTTGCCGAAGAACACAGCCGCCGGGCCCTTGATGATTTCCACCCGCTCGACGTTATCGAGATTGTAGGCGTTGTAGCGAATCAGGCCGTTGCGCAGGCGCGAGTTGATCGGGAAGCCGCGCATCGTCATATTGCCGGCAGGCGTGAAGCCGGTGGCAGGCTGAATGATGCCCATGCGACCATCACCCGCGGAGGTGCTTTGGTAACGGAGGACGTCCTGGATGTCCTTGAAGTTGGCGTCCTTGATGAATTCCTCGGAGATGACCGAGATGTTCAGCGGTACCTTTTGGATTTCCGTGCCAATGCGGGTCGCGGTGGCTGAATTGGTTTTCAGGTAACCGTAGTCCTTGTCGGTGTTCACCTGGAACGGTGAAAGCACGAGCACTTCCTTGTCGACCGGCTCGGCGGCCATGGAGGGACGGGCGGCGGCCGGGGCGGCAGCTTGGGCGGCGGGAGCCGCGGGCTGGGCCTGACCTTCGAGGGCGGCGAGACGCTTGCGCAGGGCGGCGTTTTCTTCCTGGAGGCGGGTCATGGCGTCGGAACTTGACTGCCCGAAGGCCGTCGAAGACGTCAGCAATGCGGCCAAGCCGATGGTCAGCACCTGCTGGACCCGGCGAATGGAGCTCTGGGGGGTTGGTTTCATGCTTATTGGTGGTTTGTAGTTTCCGGTAATGAACGCCGCGTAGCAGGTCCATCGGATCGGGAAAGGCTAAAATTATTATTTGCTCATGCCGTTAGCCCGCATTTTTCACAGGCACCACGATATTTTGGCGGTGCTCGACGACGCTCAGCCCGCGTGAGTCCGGGCTTTGCCGGTCATGCGGGCTGAAACAACCCCGACTTGTCGGGGTTGTCCTTAGCCCGGATAGCCCGAGCAGCGGTGAATGAGGAAAAAGATTTTGCACCGGGTGTGGTTTCAGTTGCGAGGAGAGTGTGAATTATCCGGGCTAGCGACGTGGGTGATGAGGCGGGGGGAGACGGTGATGCCGATCCGGCCCTTCACCTCCGGATTTTCGATGCGCCACAGCAGGTGGTCGACGACCTTGCGGACGAGCATGGGCAGATTGATGTCGATCGCCGCGGGGGAGTGATCGAGATTGTGGTAAATGACCGGGTTGTAATTGCCCAGAATGGTCTCGATGTCCCGGCCGGGCTTTTTGCCTGCGGCGCGCAGGGCGCGGAAGAACGCACCGCAATAGTGATCCACCGGCATATACAGCCCGGTGGCCTTCGGCGTGCAGGCCAGCAAGCGACGCACCAGGCCGTCACTCTCGCCATGCAGGGGACTGATCTCCAGATAACTGACGCCCGGGTTGGACTGGCCGAGAATGGTGTGGACGGCGAGGCCGAGCTCGGTGGCCCGTGCGACGAAAGCGTGGTTGCGGCGGACAATGGCGCTGTAATCCGGATCGGTGGAGATCACGGCGACGGCCTTGTGTCCGCGTTCCTTCAGGTAGTCGGCGGCCATGCGGCCGTTCTCCTCATTGTCCGGCTCGACGTAATCACCCGGATAGGCCGGCGTGCGGCGGGTCATGAACCAGACATGCGGCAATTCCCGCAATTGGGCGAGACACCCGGCGGAGGGCTCCATGCCCTGCACGATGACGCCGTCGAGATGCTCACTGGCGAGATTGCGGGGAAGCTCGTTCGGGTCGTTGGAGAAAAGCACGCGCAGATCCACGCGGTAGTGGGGATCGATGGACTGCACCTGAAGCAATTGGTCCTGAAACCAATTCAGACTCGGGTTGTTCGCCTTCGCGCCGACAAACCAGACCCCGATGCGCCGCTGCTCCGGCAGCCGGGCCTTCGGGCCGCGGCGGCGGTTGAGCGGCGCCGGCACGTAATTGTGCTGGACCATGACCGCGCGAATCCGCGCGAGGCTTTCGGCCGCGACCAGTTGCGGCTGATTGATGGCGCGCGAAACCGTGGCAGGCGAGACGCGGGCTTTTTGGGCGATGTCGGTGAGCAGCATGAAATGGGCAGTGGGGTGAAACTGGCCCGTTCTGAAACTTTCAGCAAAAAACAATGAAAGATAACTGAATGGGTCAAGCGATATTCCGCGGATCGGGATAAATCCAAGATATTACCAATGCAGGAGGAAACCGCTGATGACGCCGATCAACGCGGATATTCCTGAGCAGAAATGATTCGGATCCCCATCCCATCGCCTGGGTTTTATCCCTCCTGTCTTGATCCGCGCTCATCCGCACCATCCGCGGGAAATTCCGAGGATTATTGACCTGTCCCTTATAATTTTTCGAAGTGAAGCATCGTTGGTCGGGCGGTTTTCATTCTGTATCTGTGTCAATCAGTGTTCATCTGTGGTTTCCGAATAAATCGTTACGGCTCAGGGTCTCCGGCTAGTATCGCGGCTTACCCAGACAAGTGACGGAATCGCAGGTAGGGCGTCTAGCGCCCGGCGCTGGTTTGACATCCTCTGGTTGAGCCGTTCGACCGCGCGGCGCGGCTCGTCGGGGACGACTCGCCCTACCAATTGAGGCCCGGTTGTCACTTCTATGGGTAAGCCTCAATCTGATCCTATCCCGCCCGCTGCAGCGCCTTCGTCCACGCGCCCAGAAATTCCTGCCGGCACCGCACGGCG